>JAJFJE010000025.1 GCA_021774355.1 Alphaproteobacteria bacterium | reverse complement strand
CCAGTTCAGCATCGAAGGCGCCGACCTCGCCCGGCTGGAACGCTGGACGGCGATCATCCGCGACCGCCTGGCCGGCCTGTCGGTGCTGACCGACGTCACCGCCGAACGCGATCAGAACGGCCTCAGCGCCCACCTGGCCATTGACCGCGCCACCGCGGGGCGCCTGGGGGTGTCGCCCCGGGCAATCGACGAGACGCTCTACTCGGCCTTCGGCCAGCGCCAGGTCGCGACACTCTACGGCCCCTTCAGCCAGACCCGGCTGGTGCTCGAGGCCGATCCCGCCCACCGCAGCGATCCGGCCGCCCTGGCCCGCCTGCCGGTTGCCGCCGGGGATGGGCGGACGGTTCCCCTGTCCGTGGTGACCATCCTCGAAACCCGTCCGACCCCGGTCCAGATCAGCCACCGCAACCAGATGCCGAGCATGACCATCGGCTTTAATCCAGCCGCGGGGATCACCCTGGGCAGCGCCATGGCGGCAATCGAGGCAACGGTCCGGGAGGCCGGGCTGCCCGGCGACCTGGTCCTGCGCTTCGCCGGCGAGGCCAAGGCGGCGGCCCGGGCGATCGACGCCCAGCTCTGGATGCTGATCGGCGCCATCGTCGCGGTCTATCTGGTGCTCGGCATGCTCTATGAAAGCTATGCCCATCCCCTGACCATCCTCTCGACCATTCCGTCGTCGGGCATCGGGGCCCTGGTCGCGCTGATGCTGACCGGGGTGGAATTCTCCCTGGTCGCCATGATCGGCCTGATCCTGCTGATCGGCATGGTCATGAAGAACGCCATCATGATGGTCGATTTCGCGCTGGTGGCCGAACGGCAGCTGGGCCTGGAGCCGCGGGCGGCCATCGCCCTTGCCGCCCGCCGCCGCTTTCGCCCGATCACCATGACCACCCTGGCCGCGGTGTGCGGCGCGCTGCCCCTGGCGATCGGCCTGGGCACCGGGTCCGAGCTGCGCCAGCCGCTGGGCATCGCCATTGTCGGCGGCCTGCTGCTGGCCCAACTGGTCACGCTCTACACCACCCCCGTGGTCTATCTGGCGGTCGACCGCTTGCGCGGCCGCGGCCGGCCACGCTGGCTCGCCGCCGACCAGCCCGCCGAATGACCAGCGCCGCGCTTCCCCGGCCCCGGGCCGCCATGGCTTTCATCCTGGTGAACGGGCTGCTCAACGCCATGGGCTTCGGCCTGGTGGTACCGGTCCTGCCCCGCCTGGTTGCCGAATTGGCCGGCGACGGCATCGCCGCGGCGGGCGGCACCTATGGCGCCCTGGTCGCCAGCTATGCCGCCCTCCTGTTTCTGTGCGCCCCCCTGCTCGGGCACCTGTCGGACCGCTTCGGGCGGCGGCCGGTGATCCTGCTCGCCCTGGCCGCCGCCATCATCGACAATGTCGTCGCCGCCGTCACCGGTTCGCTCGCCCTGCTGTTCGTTGCCCGGGCCGTGGCCGGGGCCTGCGGCGCCAATGCCGCGGCGGCCGCCGCCTATATCGCCGACGTGACCCCGCCCGACCAGCGCGGCCGGGCCTATGCCCTGGCCGGCGCCGTGTTCGGCCTGGGCTTCATCCTGGGGCCGGCGCTGGGCGGCCTGCTGGGCGAATGGGGTCCGCGCCTGCCCTTCTGGGCCGCCGCCGGACTGACCGCCGGCAATTTCCTTTATGGCTGGCTGGTCCTGCCCGAGAGCCTCGCCCCGGCCGAGCGCCAGCCGCTGCGCCTGGCCGCCCTCAACCCCTTGGCCAGCCTGTCGGGCTGGCACCAGTCGCGCCTGGTCCGGGGCATGCTGGGGGCGTTTTTCTGCTTCGCCGCCGGGCAATCGGCGATCCAGGCGACCTGGGTGCTGTTCGTCGGCGAGAGGCTGGGCTGGGGCAGCGGCGAGGTCGGCCTGTCGCTCGCCACCCTGGGCATCGGTGCGATTCTCGCCCAGGGCGTGCTGGCGCCCCGCCTGATCGCCCGGCTGGGCGAGCCCGGCAGCCTGGTCCTGGGCCTGTGCTTCACCATCCTCGCCAGCCTCGGCTTCGCCCTGGTCTGGCAGGGTTGGCAGGTCTATGCGCTGATCGCCTTGGTGCTGGTCGCCTTCGTCGCCGGGCCGGCCGCCCAGGCCATCGTCAGCAAGGCCGCCGGGGCCGGCGGCCAAGGCCGCCTGCAGGGTGCCGTCAGCGGCGTCAGCAGCCTGGCCTCGATCGTCGGGCCGGTCGGCGGGGCCGCCGTCTTCGCCGCCTTTGCCGGACCGCCCTGGGACCTGCCGGGGGCCGGCTTCCTGCTTGCCGCCCTGTTCACCGGGCTGGCCCTGGCCTGCGCCCTGTGGGGCCTGGCCGGGCGCCGCTGACCACCCGCCCGGCCGGGAGATCGCCCCGGCCGGTGCCGAGGTGGTTGCGCCCCCGCCCGGCTTCTGGCACCAACTCGCCCGGTCTTGCCCAATGGTCCCGCCATGCCCTCCGAACGCTGCATCCTGACCCTGTCCTGCCCCAACCGTCCCGGCATCGTGGCGGCGGTATCGACCTATCTGTTCGGCGCCGGCGGCAACATCCTGGATGCCAACCAGTTCGACGACACGGAAAGCAACCGGTTCTTCATGCGGGTGGTGTTCAACTTCACCGGGCCCGCCAACCCGGTCGAGGCCCTGCGCGACGGCTTTGCGGCGGTGGCCCGGCCCTTCGCCATGGAGTGGACGATCCGCGACCACCGGGCCGGCCGCCGGGTGCTGATCCTGGTCTCGAAATTCGATCATTGCCTGGCCGACCTGCTCTATCGCTGGCGCATCGGCGAGGTCCCGATGGACCTCGCGGCCATCGTCTCGAATCACGAGCGGGCGACCTATGGCCATCTGGATCTGAGCGGCGTGCCGTTCCATCACCTGGCCGTCACCAGCCAGACCAAGGCCGCCCAGGAACAGGCCCTGTGGCGGCTGGTGGAAGACCAGGCCGTCGACCTCGTCGTGCTGGCCCGCTACATGCAGATCCTCTCGGACGATTTGACCAGCCGGCTACGCGGCCGCTGCATCAATATCCACCATTCCTTCCTGCCTGGCTTCAAGGGCGCCCGGCCCTATCACCAGGCGCACCGGCGCGGCGTCAAGCTGATCGGCGCCACCGCCCATTACGTCACCGGCGACCTGGACGAAGGTCCGATCATCGAGCAGGACGTCGAGCGCATCAGCCATCACGACACGCCCGAGGACCTGGTCCGCAAGGGCCGGGATATCGAACGTCGGGTCCTGGCCCGGGCGATCGCCTGGCACCTGGACGGCCGGGTCATCGTCAATGGCAGCAAGACGGTGGTGTTTCGCGACTGACCCGGCCGCCGCCTGCTCGTCACGCTTGGCTGCCATACGCCAAATAACAAACCGAACGGTCAGTTTAAGATTGAATCCCGCTGGCGGGGATTCTGTAGAATTGGCCATCGGCTCCCGTCCCCCTCCCGTCCCCTGGATGAGATGTGCCTGGCTCTGGCGGGGTCCCCGCCGGAAGCAGGATGGTCTGCCCCGTCGCCCGGCGGGACGGCGAGGCGCGGATATGCCCCGTTTCCCTGGAGGTCTTGTGAAAGCGATTATTTCATCCTGCGTGGTCGGCCTGGCCTTTGCGCTATCCTGGGCGGCGCCGGCGCGCGCCGAAGATGCCCCCCCATCCGGCCTGTTCGGTTCCAGCAAGCCCCTCACCACCGGTGGCGTCAGCGGCATCGAGGGCGCCGGCGGCGGCGGCCTGGTGCCCTGGGCGCTGCTGACCGGCTATGGCAATGGCGAGGAGATCGGCGGCTCGGCCTACTACACCTTCGCCAAGACCGATGACTACGACCTCACCTCCACCGGATTCGCCATTTCCCTGTTCAACCGCCTGGAACTGACCTATGCCCGGCAATTCATGGACACCGGCAAGGCCGGGAAGGCGCTCGGCCTGGGCTCCCACTACAAGGCGACGCAGAATATTTTCGGGGCCAAGCTGCGGCTCTATGGCGATGCCCTCAGCCCGGACTGGGTGCCCCAGGTGGCATTGGGCGTGCAGTACAAGCGCAATGACGCCGACCGCCTGATGGCCGTGATCAAGGCCGCCACCGGCGGCAAGGCCAAGGCCTCGGGCGTCGACTATTATGTCGCCGCGACCAAGATCTTCCCCAAGGCCGGCGTCCTGGTCGACGGCACCCTGCGCCTGACCAAGGCCAACCAGGTTGGGCTGCTGGGCTTCGGCGGCGACCGCCACGATTCCTATTCGCCGCAGCTCGAAACCTCTGTCGCCTATCTGGTGGGCGAGGGCCTGGCGCTCGGCGCGGAGTACCGCTTCAAGCCCGACAATATCTATGGCGGCGCCGGCACCGCCTTTGCCGAGGACGACTGGATCAGCGCCTTTGCCGGCTATTTCCCGAACAAATACATGTCCTTCGTGGTGGCCTATGCCAATCTCGGCAATCTCGCCCGGATTGCCGGCCAGGACCGCACCCAGGACGGCTATTACCTGTCGATGCAGCTGAGTTTCTGAGCCCGCCCCGGGCTTTCCGGTGATTGCGGGCGGCGGTCCGGCCGCCCGCAATCACCGCGCCTGGAGCGTACCCCCGGAAATCAGGCGGCGCGGGGCACCGCCAGGGTATAGAAGTCGAGCTTCAGTTCGTCCGCCAGCAGGCGCGGCAATTCGGCGACCAGCGCCGTGAGATGGGGACTGGCCAGATGGGCGTCGAGATCCGCCCGCGACCGCCAGTTCTCGTAGAACACCCAGACATTGCCATCCGTGCTCGACCGATGCAGATCATAGCTGATGCAGCCCGGCTCTTGCCGCGTCGGTTCGATCAGCGGCTTGAGCAGGCGGCCCAGTTCGTCGCCCAGGCCGGGCTTTGCCTTCAAGGTTGCGATCAGGGTCAGGGCATCACTCATCTTGAACTCCTTCGGTTACGGAACCCACAAGCCACGGGATTTGTGCCAGTCCTCGATCGACTGCACGGGGAAGTCGTCGAAACACAGGTCATCCGGACCGATGTCTGGCGTGACCCAAGCGGCCTTGAAGCGCAGCATCAGATGAACCTTCGCCGGTGGCACCGGCAGCGGGCTGTCGATGGCCGAGGCAAAGGGATGGATCAGCGCCGGCCAGCGGTCGTCATAGACCCACAGGGCGGTGCCGCAGCGGGCGCAGAAGTGACGCTCGGCATTGCTGACTTCGCGGCGCCCGGGATCGTCGATGACCGCGCGGAACAGCCGGCGGTCACGCTTGCCGCGCAACTCCAGACTGTCGCTGAGCGCCGCCAGGTTTATCGCAAAGCCGCCGCCACCGGCCGTCTTGCGGCAGATCGTGCAGTAGCACAGCTGATAGGGCTGGGGCGTGTGGCTGACCATGGTGAAGGCCACAGCGCCGCAACGGCAGGACCCTTCCAGGGTTACGGGCATGATCGGTCCTCCGCCGGGACAATGGGTGATGGGGGCGACATCGACAGCCTCACGGCAGGCCGCGGCGGCGGCCGGCATCCATCATCAGGGTCGAGCCGGCCAGGGCATCGGCCTCGGGCGCCAGCAGCATGGCGATCGCCCAGGCCACCTGCTCGGGGGTGGTGAATGCCTGGAGGGGCGAGTCCTGGGCCATCTCCGCCAGGACCGCGGCCAGGTCCCCGCCGCGCTGCCGGGCACGGGCCGCGGCGATATCGTGCAGCCGCGGGGTATCGGCGGGCCCCGGGGCCACCGTATGGGCAGTCACCCCGCGGCCGCCATAGATCAGGTTGAGCTGCCGGACCAGATTGACCAGGGCGGCATTGGCGACGCCCGCGCAGGCCGCATAGGCATTGGGCTCGAAGCCGTAATGGCCGCCGATGGCGACCAGGCGCGCGCCGCGGCAGAGCCGGCTGTCGACGCCGCGGACCAGGCGCAGCATGCCGCCGGCCTTGACATTGACCGCTTCGGCCAAGGCCGCCGCCGGGACATCGGAAATTCCACCCGACACCGCAAGCCCGGGGGCATGGACCACCATGCGCACGGTCCGCCCCGCCGCCCGGGCGGCGATGGCGGCGACTGCCTCGGCGCGCGCCAGGTCGGC
>JAJFJE010000240.1 GCA_021774355.1 Alphaproteobacteria bacterium | reverse complement strand
GTCGACCTGGAACAGGGCACAGGCCTCGCTTTCATTGGCAAACAGGATATCGACGGCGCCGTCCAGGAGATCGAGGAACTCGCCCCGCCAGCGCTCGACGCAAAAGGCGTCGGACAGGGACAGGGCGACCTTGCGGCCGGCCTCGTGGGCCGCCCCGATGGCTTTGCGGAAGGCCGCCTTGCCATTGGCCGGATCCCACAGATAGCCTTCCAGATAGGTGATCTGGGCGGCGGCGACGGCCGCTTCGTCGACGTCGTCGGGGCCAAGCCCGACACAGGCCCCCAGATAGGTCGCCATGGTGCGCTGGGCGTCGGCGGTCACCAGGATCAGGCAGCGCGCGGTACCCGGGCCGTCGGTTGCCGGCGCGGTCTCGAAGCGGGCGCCGGCGGCCCGCAGGTCATGGGCGAACACCTGTCCCAGCTGATCGTCCCGGACCCGGCCGACATAGCCCGCCGCCCCGCCCAGCGAGGCGATCCCGGCAATGGTATTGGCCGCCGAGCCGCCGGAGGATTCGACGCCGGGACCCATGGCGGTGTAAAGGGCCTCGGCGCGGGCGCCGTCGATCAGGGTCATGGCCCCTTTGGCCAGGCCCTGGGCGGCCAGAAAGGACTCGTCGGCGCTGGCCAGGACGTCGACGATGGCATTGCCGATCCCCAGCACGTCATATTTCACTGTGTTCATGATGCCCTTCCGCGCAAGCCGGCGCAGTATAACGGCCGGATGGCAGGGCACAACGGAAGCGTCGCCGCCATGATCCTGCATGACTTCGTCCGCGGCCTGCGCGATGCCCTGTCTCCCGTGCTGCGGCCGATTCTGTGGCGTGTTCTGGGGCTCGGCCTGGTCCTTTCCGCGTTGCTCGTTTATGGCGCCTGGGCCGCGCTCGGCTTCGTGCCGTCGGTCGGCTGGGCCTGGGCGGACGACCTGCTCCGGCTGGCCGGCGGGCTGGTGGCAACAATCGGGCTGGCGTTCCTGTTTCCGGTGCTGGTCACCACCCTGCTGTCGCTGTTTCTCGACGAGGCCGCGGCACGGCTTGAAGCGGCGCGCTATCCGGGCGATCCCGCCGGCCGCGATCTGCCGTTCTGGGGCGCCCTGGCCGGCGGGCTGCGCTTCTTCGCTGTGGTCGTGCTGCTCAACGTGGCGGTGCTGCCCCTGCAACTCGTCGGGATCGTCATTCCGCTCGTCAATCTCTTGGTGTTCTGGTCGCTCAATGGCTATCTTGTGGGGCGCGAAGTCTTCGAGCAGGTCGCCATCCGTCATGTCCCTCCGCTGGAGGTCGGACGGCTGCGGCGGCTGCATCGCGGTCTCGTGTTCGGCGCCGGGTTGCTGGGGACGGCGTTGATGGTGGTGCCCGGGGTCAACCTGATCGCACCGCTGATCACGGTCGCCGCGACGGTGCATCTGGTCCGCCGGGTGCGCCGGACCGGGATCATGGGGCAAGCCCGGCCGGTTACGGCGGTATCGCCGAGCGGTCGAGATCCACGGAGTGAGTGATGTTCGGAAAACGCAGTTCTCCCCCGCCCGAAGCCGCAACCAAGCCAGCCAAATCCGCCGCCAGTCTTCCGCTTAAACCGCCCACCCAGCAGCAGGGGTCTCCCACCATGGCAGACAATGAATCGACAGCGTTCCGTCCCGAAATTGCCCGCCGGTCGGCGACCGACCTGCCCAGCGGCCTCGCCCGCCCGGCCGCCGCTCCGGCGACGGCCGCGCCGTCGCTCGCCGACGACAAGAAATTGATCGTCGGCCGCCACATCGTCCTGTCGGGCCAGATCACCGCCTGCGACAAGCTGATCGTCGAAGGCCGGGTGGAAGCCACCCTGACCGATTGCAAGATGATCGAGATCGCCTCCAGCGGCGTCTTCAAGGGCGAGGTCGAGATCGACGAGGCCATGATCGGCGGCCATTTCGAAGGCAAGCTGGTGTGCCGTGGCCGCCTGTTCATCCGGTCCACCGGCAAGGTCAAGGGCGAAATCCGCTATGGCCAGCTGGAAATCGAATGCGGCGGCGAGATGGTCGGCAGCATCGGCACGGTCGAGGGCGGCGCGCGCATCCAGCCGGAACCGAAGCCGGCCACGCCGCCGTTCGGAACCACTGGCACGATGTTCGCATCGACCCCGGGGAACCGTAGCTGATCGCCGTCTTGTAACGGGCGGGGCCGCGCCAGCCGCGGCCCCGCCTATTGCGGCTTGGCGGTGTAATCGCACAGATCGCTGACCGGGCAGGCCGGGCAGGCCGGGCTGCGGGCCTTGCAGATATAGCGCCCATGCAGGATCAGCCAGTGATGGGCGTGGTGCAGGAAGCGCTCGGGGATCCGCCGCTCGAGGGCGGCCTCGACGGCTTCGACCGTCTTGCCGGGGGCAAGGCCGGTGCGGTTGGCGACCCGGAAGACATGGGTATCGACCGCGATGGTCGGCTGGCCGAAGGCGATGTTCAAGACCACGTTGGCGGTCTTCCGGCCGACGCCGGGCAGGGCTTCGAGCGCCGCGCGATCGGCCGGGACGGCGCTGCCGTGCCGTTCGATCAGAAGCTGGGACAGGGCGATGACGTTCCTGGCCTTGGTGCGGTAGAGCCCGATGGTCCGGATCGCCTCGGTCAGCCGGTCGGGCCCGAAGGCGACCATCGCTTCCGGTGTCCGGACCTGGGCGAACAGGGGCCGCGTCGCCTTGTTCACGCCGGCGTCGGTGGCCTGGGCCGACAGAACCACCGCAACCAGCAATTGATAGGGGTTGCCGTGCTCCAATTCGCCCACAGGCTCCGGGCGGGCGGCGGCGAGCCGCTCGAAAAAGCGGGCGATGTCGGCTTTTTGCATGGTCCATCCCGGGATCGGTTGCGGTGGTCGGATAAAGCCGCGCTATAGTCGCCGGCGGAGGCGATCATGGACCTAGATCATAGGGCGGGGTCCGGGCAATCCGATTCCGCAGAACCGTGTTTTTTCGACGCCGTGCTGTTGCCCCATCGTTCGTTGGAGGCGCGCGGCTTTCTCCTGATGATGGCGGTCATCATCGCTGTCAGCTTTGCCGCGGGGCTGTTCTTCACCAGCCTGGGCGCCTGGCCGATCGGCGGCTTTTTCGGTCTCGACGTCGGGCTGATCTGGCTCGCCTTCCGGGCCAACTACAAGGCTGCGGCAAGCTATGAGCGGGTCCGTCTGACCGATCGCGATCTGACCATCGAACAGGCGCCGGCCGGGCGCCGGCCCTGTCTCCACCGGGTCGAGCCGGCCTGGGTACGGGTTGAAATGGACGATCCGCCCGACCACGACAGCGAGTTGTCGGTGTCCAGCCATGGCCGCCGCCTGGTGTTCGGCCGCTTTCTCAGTCCCGACGAGCGCCTGGCGCTGGCGTTGGCCCTGCGGCGAGCCCTGGACCAGCGCCGTCAGGGCCGGCCCGGGGGCGGATGGCCGGCCGCCGGGTCGGGGCCGGCGCGCAAACGCGGCCGGACCTGGGTCCGGCCGCGCCAGCGGGGGTCGCGCCCTGGCAAGTCAGAGCTGCGCCGGGGTCAGTACCGCCCTGTCGGGTGGAAACACGAATCTGACACTCAAGGCGTGGTGGCCGGCGGCGCCGGCGGCGTGGTGCTGTCGGCGGGGGCTTCCGGCGCGGGTGCGGCCGGAGGGGTGGAGGACTTGTCGTCGCAGGCTGCCAAGCCTCCGGCCAGCACCAGCGCCACGATCAATGCCGCGTTACGCATCTCTCTCTCCTTGGTTGTCGCAGGAAGCCTGCGGCTCTCCCATAGCACATCCGGGGCGCGGCGGCTGCCCCTGCCGTGCCCGGCGTGCTCAGCCGAGGTCGAGAACGTCGGTCATGCCGTAAAGGCCCGGCCCGCGGCCGGCCGCCCACAAGGCCGCATGGACGGCGCCGCGGGCGAAGATGCCCCGGTCGCCGGCCTGGTGGCCCAGGCTCAGCCTTTCGCCATCGCCGGCAAAGATCACCTGGTGATCGCCGACCACGTCGCCGCCGCGCAGGGTGGCGAAACCGATCTCGCCGGTGGGACGGGGTCCGGTCAGGCCGTCGCGGCTGCGCCGGGCGACCTGGGCCAGGGAGACCCGGCGCCCTGCCGCCGCGGCCCGGCCCAGGGCCAGGGCCGTTCCCGAGGGCGCATCGACCTTGTGGCGATGATGCATTTCGAGAATTTCGATATCGAAGGCGCTGCCCAGGCGGGCCGCAACCAATTCGGTCAGGGCCAGCAGCAGGCTGACGCCCAGGCTGAAATTGGCCGCCTGGACGATCGCCACCCGACCGGCGGCGGCGGCGATGGCGGCCTGTTCCGAAGGCCCGAGGCCGGTGGTCCCGATCACCAGGGCGGTGTCGCTCAGGGCGGCCGCGGCGGCATGGCGGGCGGTGGCCGCCGGGGCCGTGAAGTCGATCGCCACCTGGCATTGGGCGAACAGGGCGGCAGGATCGTCGCCGACCACCAGGCCCAACGCGTCCTGGCCGACCAGCAGACCCAGATCCCCGCCAATATCGGGCGCGCCGGGCCGCTCGGCGCCCCCGGCAAGCACGGCGCCAGGCGTTGCCAGCACGGTCCCGATCAGGGCCCGGCCCATGCGACCGCCACAGCCGAGAATACCAATCCTGGTCATGCCGTTTCCTGTACTGCCGCCCGAGACGCCTTCGAGCAGACGCGGGTCATTCCGTCAGGTCGTTCCACAATTCCTTGACCTTGGCAAAGAACCCCTCGGATTCCGGCGAGGTTCCTTCCGAGGCCTTGGCGAATTCCTTCAGCAGTTCCTTCTGGCGCAGGTTCAGATTGACCGGCGTTTCGACCACCGCATTGATGTAGAGGTCGCCGAAGCTGCCGCCGCGCAGCGACGGCATGCCCTTGCCCCGCAGGCGGAACTGGCGCCCGGTCTGGGTCCCCGGGGGGATTGTGACGCGGGCCCGGGCGGCATCGATGGTCGGCACCTCGATGGCCCCGCCAAGGGTCGCCGTGGTCATCGGAATCGGGACCCGGCAGAACAGGTTGCCGCCGTCCCGCCGGAACAGGGCATGGGGCGCCACGCTGAGGAAGATATAGAGGTCGCCCGGCGGGCCCCCGCGGGCCCCGGCCTCGCCTTCGCCGGCCAGGCGGATGCGCGTTCCGTCTTCCACGCCCTGGGGAATGTTGACGGCCAGGGCCTTTTCCTTCGATACCCGGCCGTGGCCGCCGCAGGCCTTGCACGGATCCTTGATCACCCGGCCGATGCCCTGGCAGGCGGCGCAGGTCTTTTCCACGATGAAGAAGGCCTGCTGGCTGCGCAGCTTGCCCGCGCCGTTGCAGACCGAACAGGTGGTCGGCTTGGTCCCGGCCGCGGCACCCGAGCCGTCGCAGACCTCGCAGGCGACCGTGGTCGGCACGCGAATCTGCGTCTTCTTGCCCCGGAAAGCGTCTTCCAGGGTGATTTCCATATTGTAGCGCAGGTCGCCGCCGCGGGCATTGCCGCCCCGGCCGCCGCCCCGCTGCCCCATGAAATCGCCGAACAGGTCGTCGAATACGTCGGCAAAAGAACCGCCGAACTCGAAGCCGCGGGCGCCACCGCCCTGGGCCTCGAAGGCGGCGTGACCATAGCGGTCATAGGCCGCCCGCTTGTCGGCGTCGGACAGCACCGAATAGGCTTCGTTCAGGTCCTTGAATTTCTGCTCGGCCGCGGCGTCGCCCGGATTCTTGTCCGGATGCCAGCGCATCGCCTGCTTGCGGAACGCCTTCTTGAGGTCGTCCGCCGACGCCTCCCTGGCGACGCCCAGCGTTTCGTAATAGTCAGCCTTCGCCATGCCTCATCCTTCCGCCGTGGCGGACGGGCGGCACCTCACCATGCCGCCCGTCCCGCTCCACGCCCCGACCAGACGCTCAGCCGGCGGATTTCTTGTTCTTGGGATCGACTTCCTCGAAATC
>JAJFJE010000239.1 GCA_021774355.1 Alphaproteobacteria bacterium | reverse complement strand
GCCGCCCTTGATGAATGACCCTGGCACTCGCCGTGGCCGCCGACCCATGAAACGATTCTGGACAGATGCGATCGCGGTCCCTGCTGCTGGGGGCCACGGGGTCGCGCTTGACGGCAAGCACCTGCGCACGCCCGACAAGCGGCCGCTGGTGGTGCCTAGCCGGCCGCTGGCCGACGCGATTGCGGCCGAATGGCGGGCGCAGGGGGAGACCGTTCAGCCGGCGGCCATGGCCCTGACCAGGCTGGCCAATTCCGGGCTCGACCGGGTCCCCCACTGGCGCCCGGCAATGCTCGACGAAATGGCCGGCTTCGGCGGCGCCGACCTGCTCTATTACCGGGCCCATGCCCCCGACGAACTGGTCGGCCGCCAGGCTGCCGCCTGGGACCCGCCCCTGGACTGGGCGCGCAACCGCTATGCGATCGATCCCGTGGTGACTCGGGGGCTGATGCCCGTGGTTCAGCCCGATGGCCTGGTGCTGCGTTTGAGGGCCGCCCTGGACGGCCGGCCGGATCTGGAGCTTGCGCCGATCGGCGAGTTGGTCGGCGGTTTCGGCTCCCTGATCCTGGCGCTCGCCCTGGTCGAGGGCGAACTGGACTTTGCCGGTGCCTGGGCGGCCGCCCAGATCGACGAGAGCTGGTCCGTCGAACGCTGGGGCGAGGACGCTGAGGCCGCGGCCCGGAGCGCGGCGCGCCGCCGGGACCTGGCCGAGGCGCACCGCTTTTTGACCCTGCTGGTCGACGCCTGATGGCCGGCCGGAAAACCCGTGCTGGAATAATCCCCTCGGGTGAGGCTGTAATTGTCCTGTCGCACTGGCACGGGGCCGCATTTGATGCTAGTCAAACCCGTCTTCTTCGCAGGTGCGGCGGAAAACACGGATCCAGGCAAGGAACCGGGGGGCGAAGCGGGACGGATCGGCCGCGTAGGGGTTTAGCTGGGGGTCCAAATGCAGCACATTCTTCGTGAACTCGAGAGCAAACGGGAAGAAGCCCGCCTGGGTGGCGGCCAGAGACGGATCGACGCCCAGCATGCCAAGGGCAAGCTGACCGCACGGGAGCGGCTGGAACTGCTGCTCGATGCCGGTTCGTTCGAGGAATACGACACTTTCGTCGAACATCGTTGCAGCGATTTCGGCATGGACCAGCAGAAGATCCCCGGCGACGGCGTCGTCACCGGCTGGGGCACCATCAATGGCCGCCAGGTCTTTGTCTTCAGCCAGGATTTCACCGTGTTCGGCGGTGCCTTGTCCGAAGCCCATGCCGAAAAGATCTGCAAGGTCATGGATATGGCCATGCGGGTCGGGGCCCCGGTGATCGGCCTCAACGATTCCGGCGGCGCCCGCATCCAGGAAGGTGTGGCCTCGCTTGCCGGCTACGCCGAAGTGTTCAGCCGCAATGTCCTGGCCTCCGGTGTGGTGCCGCAGATTTCCGTGATCATGGGCCCCTGCGCCGGTGGCGCGGTCTATTCCCCGGCCATGACCGACTTCATCTTCATGGTGAAGGACAGCTCCTACATGTTCGTCACCGGTCCCGACGTGGTCAAGACCGTGACCCAGGAGGAACTGGGCGGCGCCATCACCCATACCGCCAAGTCTTCGGTCGCCGACAATGCCTTCGAGAACGACGTCGAGGCGCTGCACCAGGTGCGCCGGATGTTTGACTTCCTGCCGCTGTCGAACAAGGAAAAGCCGCCGACCCGGCCGGTCTATGACGAGCCCGACCGGATCGAGCCGAGCCTGGACACCCTGGTCCCGGCCAATGCCAACAAGCCTTACGACATGAAGGAACTGATCCTGAAGCTGGTCGACGAGGGCGACTTCTTCGAGATCCAGCCGCGTTACGCGCGCAATATCATCACCGGATTTGCCCGGATCGAAGGTTCGACCATCGGCATCGTCGCCAACCAGCCAATGGTCCTGGCCGGCTGCCTGGACATCGATTCCAGCCGCAAGGCGGCCCGCTTCGTGCGCTTCTGCGACGCCTTCAACATCCCGCTGCTGACCCTGGTCGACGTCCCCGGCTTCCTGCCCGGCACGGCCCAGGAATATGGCGGCATCATCAAGCACGGCGCCAAGCTGCTCTTTGCCTTTGCCGAGGCGACGGTGCCCAAGGTCACGGTCATCACCCGCAAGGCCTATGGCGGCGCCTATGATGTGATGAGTTCCAAGCACCTGCGGGGCGACGTCAGCTACGCCTGGCCGACCGCCGAGATCGCGGTGATGGGGGCCAAGGGCGCCGTCGAGATCATCTTCCGCTCCGAACTCGGCGATCCCGAGAAGATCGCGGCGCGCACGGCCGAATATGCCGCTAATTTCGCCTCGCCCTTCAAAGCCGCCAATCGTGGCTTCATCGACGAGGTGATCATGCCCCATTCGACCCGCAGGCGGGTCGCGCGGGCCTTCGCCATGCTCCGCAACAAGGAGTTGGCGAACCCGTGGAAGAAGCACGACAACATTCCGCTGTGACGGTGTCCCGATGTTCGAGAAGATCCTGATCGCCAATCGCGGCGAGATTGCCTGTCGCGTCATCAAGACGGCCCGCCGCATGGGTATCAAGACGGTCGCCGTCTATTCCGATGCCGATGCCGACGCGCTCCATGTCGAGATGGCGGACGAGGCCGTTCATGTCGGCGCCCCGCCGGCGGCCCAATCCTATCTGCTGATCGACAAGATCCTGGCCGCGTGCAAGGCCACCGGCGCCCAGGCGGTCCATCCCGGCTACGGCTTCCTGTCCGAAAAGGCCGAGTTCTGTAACGCCCTCGAGGCGGCCGGGATCGCCTTCATCGGCCCGTCCGTGCGGGCCATCGGCGCCATGGGCGACAAGATCGAATCGAAGAAGCTGGCGCGTGCCGCCGGTGTCAGCACCGTGCCCGGTGTGCTCGATGTCATCCCCAATGCCGAGGAAGCGGTCAAGATCGCCCGTGAGATCGGCTACCCGGTGATGATCAAGGCCTCGGCCGGCGGTGGCGGCAAGGGCATGCGCATCGCCTGGAACGATGCCGAGGCCCGGGAGGGCTTCCAGTCGGCGACCAACGAGGCGCGCTCGTCCTTTGCCGACGACCGGGTGTTCATCGAGAAATTCGTTACCGAACCGCGCCACATCGAGATCCAGGTGCTGGGCGACAAGCACGGCAATATCATCTATCTGGGCGAGCGCGAATGCTCGATCCAGCGCCGCCACCAGAAGGTCATCGAGGAGGCGCCGAGCCCGTTCCTCGATGCCGCGACCCGCAAGGCGATGGGCGAGCAGGCGGTCGCGCTGGCCCGGGAGGTCGGCTATCACTCCGCCGGGACGGTCGAGTTCATCGTCGACGGGGCGCGCAATTTCTACTTCCTGGAGATGAATACCCGCCTGCAGGTGGAGCACCCGGTGACCGAGCTGATCACCGGCGTCGACCTGGTCGAGCAGATGATCCGCGTCGCCTATGGCGAGCCCCTGAGCCTGACCCAGGATGACGTCAAGCTCAATGGCTGGGCCGTGGAGGCCCGGGTCTATGCAGAAGATCCGACCCGCGGCTTCCTGCCCTCGATCGGTCGCCTGTCCCACTATCGCCCGCCGGCGGAAGGGGCCGACGAGCATGGCTGGATCGTGCGTAACGATACCGGTGTCTATGAGGGCGCCGAAATCTCGATGTTCTACGATCCGATGATCGCCAAGCTGTGCACCTGGGCGCCCACCCGGATCGAGGCTATTCATGCCCAGCGCGCGGCGCTCGACGGCTTCTATATCCGCGGCATCAGCCACAATATCAGCTTCGTCTCGGCGGTTCTGGGACATGCTAGGTTCCAGGAAGGCCGGCTCACCACCGGCTTCATCGCCGAGGAATTCCCCGACGGCTTCCATGGCGCCACGCTCGACGCGGCATCGCGCGACGCTCTCACCGCGGTCGCCGTGGCAACCGAGCGCCGTACCGCCGAGCGGGAAGTGCAGATCTCGGGCCAGAGTCCGTTCCACGGCCGGGTGCTGCCGCCGGACTGGGTGGTTACGATCGACGGCGACGAGCGGGCGGTCGTGGTCGACCTGGCCAAGGGCGGCTACGACGTGACCTTCGAAGGCCGCCTGCTGGCCATCAGGACCGATTGGCTGCCCGGACGGAAGCTGCTGCGCGGGACGGTCAATGGCCGCGCCGTCGTGGTCCAGGTCGACGCCCTGGCCGACGGCTTCCGCTTGTTCCATGCCGGCGCCGATATCATCGCCGTGGTGCGCAGCCCGCGTGCGGCGGAACTGGCCCGGCTGATGCCGGTCAAGGTGCCGCCGGATACCTCGCGCCTGCTGCTCTGTCCCATGCCCGGGCTGGTCGTCTCGATCAATGTCGAACTGGGCGAAGAGGTCAAGGCCGGCCAGACCCTGGCCGTGGTCGAGGCCATGAAGATGGAAAACGTCCTCAAGGCCGAGCGGGACGGAAAAGTCGCGGCGGTCAAGGCGAAGAAGGGCGACAGCCTGGCGGTCGACCAGGTCATCCTCGAATTCGAGGGACCCGGGCCGCGGCGGCGCCCCGCTCGCGGACGGGTCACGCCTTGAGGGCGAGGCCGGCGCCGACCGCCACCAGAAG
>JAJFJE010000238.1 GCA_021774355.1 Alphaproteobacteria bacterium | reverse complement strand
TCCGTCGTCTCGGGGCAGCCGGAACCGCTGACCCGCCATCTGGTCGCAGCCCAATGTATCGACGGTATCCTGCGCATCACCGAACCGGCACCTTTTGTGTTCCGCGCCGTTCTGCTCCCCGGGCGCGATTACCACGCCTATGATTACGCCCTGTTCTATGCCGATATCCGGGCCGACGCCATCGCCCGGGTGGCGGCCTATGGGGCCGCCCGGCGATAGGTGCCGTCGCGCCGCCGAAGCCCGCTTACGCCGCCACCTCGATGGCATGCAGCACCAGGCCGATCAGGCCGCCGACCACCGTGCCGTTGATCCGGATGAATTGCAGGTCCCGCCCGACCTGGGTCTCCAGCTTGTCGACGATCGTCCGGCTGTCCCATTTCTGCACCACCGAAGCGATCCAGTCGCCGATCTGTTCGCGCCGGGCGACCACGCTCGCCAGGATCGCCTGCTCGATCCAGTGGCCCAGGGTCTGGCGGATCCCGGGATCCTTGACCAGGGTCTCGCCATAGACCCGCAGGGCCTTGTCGACCTGTGCCTTGAATGCCGAATCCGGCGCCTCCGCATCGCCCGCCAGGCGACTTTTCAGGGCGGCGGCAATGTCCCGGAAATACTGCCGCAGGGTCGGGTTCCCGAGAATCCGATGGAGCATGGCATCGCCCCTGGCGCGCATTTCCGGATCGTCCCGCAAGTCGGCGATGAAGCGGCTGGTCGCGGCATCGAACTGGCTCCGCCAGGGCCCCTCGGGCTGGCGGATTTCCGCCAGCGTATTGTCCAGGGCCGCCAGCACCTTCTGGTAGATTCGCCGGTCCACCGCCTTGGGCAGCCACCGGGGGATCTGTTCGCCGACCCGCTTCTCGATCAATTCGCGATTGTCGTGAACCAGGGCGTGGGCCCGTTCCAGCAATTCGTCGAGCAGGCGATGGTGGTGGCCTTCGGCGGTCAGCAGGTCGAGGGCCTGGCCCAGGATCGGGGTCACCCCGACATCCTTCAGGCGCGCCGCGAGGTTGCTTTGCAGGAAGCGGCCGACATCGTCGTCGTCCAGGGCGTTGATCAGGCCCGGAACGGCCGCGGTCACCCGGGCCGCCGCCTTGTCCCGATTGTCCGGTACCGCCAGCCATGCAGCGATGATCTGCGGGATGTCGATCTGGCGCAGCTTGGCGACCACCTCGTCGGGCTTCAGGAAATTATTGGCCACGAAGCGGCCCAGGGTCGCACCGATCCGCGCCTGGTTGCGCGGCACGATGGCCGTATGGGGAATTGGCAGTCCCAGGGGATGACGGAACAAGGCGGTCACGGCAAACCAGTCGGCCAGGCCACCGACCAGCGCGGCCTCGGCGAAGGCCGCCGGCCAGGCCACCCAGGGCTGGCTGTCCTGAACCAGCCGGCTGCCGGCAAAGATCGCCGCCATGGCCAGGATCAACAGGCCGGCGGCGCGCTTCATCCGGCGCAGCGCGGCGGCCTTTTCGGCGTCGCCCGGCGGCGGCTCGGATCGCCCAGGGGTCATGATGTGCCAACGCCTGCGCGCGGCCGCGGATAGAACAGGCTGGCCAGGCCGCGGGGCACGAAGGGCCGCCATTGTCCGGCGGCCTGGGCCAGGCGATCGGCAATGGCGAACATCACCGCCAGATTATGGCCCAGGCTGCAATGGCTGCCCCAGACGCGGATGTTCTCGGCCAGGGGACCCGGGGTCTCCAGGCAGGCCCGCCATGCCACGATACCGTCGCCTTCGCTGTAGAAGGCGGTCGAAGGCACCGGTAGCGGCGCCGCCAGGCCGCCCATCAGATCGGGGTCGAGATCGTCGACCCGCTTGCCCGAGATCCGTTCGAACAGGCGCCAGACATTGGTTGCCTTGGGTCCGGCAGCAAACGGACTGCCCAGGGCGATGACCTGGCGCACCCGCCCGGGTGCCTGGCGGGCAAGCTCGCGGGCATAGACCCCGCCCAGACTCCAGCCGACCAGGGAGGCCTGGCCGCGGCCGGCGGTGATCCCAGCCAGGCGATCGTGCAGCCTTTGTTCCAGATCGCCGGTCGGCCCCAGATTGCGTCCCAGGCCCCAGGGATGGACCTGGTAGCCCAGCCGGCCGAGAAAGCGGCGCAGCAGGAAGGTGGAGACGTCATCGGCCAGGAAACCGGGCAGCACCAGCACCGGGTGGCCGTCGCCGGGCGGCGCCAGGCGCAACAGGGGCGACGCGGTCAGGGCGCCCACCAGTTCGGCCAGGGCCCGCAGTTCGGCCACCGCCGCCAGCCGCGAGGGTGGCGGCAGCTCGCCGTCACGGACCAGCGAAAGGGTCATCGCCGCCGGCCTCAGAGCAGCGCCTCGACGCGGCTGGCCATGCCCTCCGGCCGGGTCGCGGACCCGGCGGCGGCGACCAGGTAGCCGCGGCCGTCAAAAAGATATTTGTGGAAGTTCCAGCGCGGCCGGGCGAAGGGGCGGACCCGGGCGAGCCAGCGGAACAGCGGATGGGCCGCGGCGCCAACCACCGCCACCTTGGCCGCCAGCGGAAAGCTTACCCCGTAATTCACGTGGCAGAACGCCGCGATCTCGTCGCCGCTGCCCGGCTCCTGACCGCCGAAATCATTCGATGGCACACCGACCACGGCGAGCCCCCGCGGGCCATAGGTTTCGTAAAGCGTCTCCAACCCGCGATATTGCGGCGTGAAGCCGCATTTCGAGGCGGTATTGACCACCAGCAAAGGGTGGCCCTGAAACGCCGCCAGGTCGATCGGCGTCCCGGTCAGGCCATCGAAGCGGAATTGATGCACG
>JAJFJE010000237.1 GCA_021774355.1 Alphaproteobacteria bacterium | reverse complement strand
TGCGTCTTGACGAAAGCGTTTCCGGCAGCGGCCTGGGCCTTGCCATCGTCCACGATTTGGCCGCCGCCGCCGGGGGCCGCGTCACGATCGTGAACCGACCCCTGGGCGGCCTGGCGGTGACCGTCGCCCTGCCGACCCGTTGAGACAGCCGGCCCCGCCGGCCCGGGCTCCAGGACCCGGACGTTTTGACAAAATATATGTCGAAAATGATGGACGCGGCACTCCGCCTTATGACATTATTTTTGTCGAAAAGGTGTGAGATGCATATTCGAGAACTGATGGCACGAACCGGAATTGCGGAACGCCAGGTGCGATACCTGATCGCGGAGGGCTTTGTTCCACCGCCCCGCGGCGGCCGTTCGAATGCCGACTACGGCCATGATCATGTGGCGGCAATCGACCGCTATGCCCGGCTGCGCGAACTCGGATTTCCACCGGCGGCAATCAAGCTTCTGCTTCGGACCGGACAGGGGGCGCCGCTGCCGGTGGCGCCCGGCATCACCCTTGTTGTCGATCCCGAAATCATGGCCTCGGGCCTGTCGGTCCCACCACTCCTGGACAAGATCGAGCGCCTGCTCACCGAACTCGTGAAGGAGTCCGCCCATGCCAAAGGCTGAACACCGGATTCCGCATGATCCCCTGGCAGCCTTCATGACGGGGGCCTTCACGACTGACGAGAAAAGGCCTGTCCCTCTCGTCTCGACGACCTTCGCGGTGTCCATCGATTCCGGTTTTGCCACCGTCGTCAGCAAACGGGTTTTCCGCAACGACGAGGCCGGCAGCATCGAAGCGACCATGACGTTTCCGGTCCCTGTCCACGCGGCATTGTTCGCCCTGTCCGTCCAGGTGGACGGGCGGGTCCTAAGGGCGCAAGCGCAGCGCAACGACGCGGCCCGCGAGACCTACGAAGATGCCATCGAGCGCGGGAAGCTTTCGGTCCTGCACGAGGAGGTCCTGCGGGGCGTCCACATGCTGTCGATCGGCCATCTTGCACCCGGCGCCGAAATCGAAGTCAGCACCAGCTGGGCTGCGACGCTGACCTATGTCGACGGTCACGGCCAACTGCGCATCCCCCTGACGGTGGGCGACATCTACGGTCCCTCGGGGCTGGCCGATTCCGATGAACTGGTGCATGGCGGCCCGGCCGCCATGGCAAAGCTTGTCGTCCGTTGTCCCGATGGCGTGGTCGAGGTCAGGGGGCAGCCGCTGGTCGACGGCCGCGCGACAATTCCCCTTTCCGCGCCGATCGACCTGGTGGTGACCCAGGCCGTCCATCGGGTCGTGCGCGGCGTGGCGGCCGACGGCCGGGATGTCTCGCTGCACATCCAGCCCTGCGCCGCGTCTCCAGCCGCCCTGACTGTCGCGGTGCTTGTCGATCGCTCGGGCTCGATGGCGGAACGCTGCTCCGATGCGGCCGGCCCGGTTACCAAGCATGATGCGATCATCGCGGGACTGGGGGTCTTGGCGGGAGGCCTCGCAGCCGCCGACAGCGTCGACCTGTGGGAATTCGGCGACGACCTCCGTCACCTCGGTTCCACCCTGTCGCCGGGGCGCGGAGGCCGGCTCCCCATCGTACAGAGCGTCAAGCCCAGGGATCGGCTCTCGGCCCTGATCGGACGGTTGAGCCCGCCGCAGGGCGGCACCGAAATCGGCCGGGCGCTCGATGCCGCCATGGCCGGATCGGAAATGCGTGACGTGCTGCTCATCACCGATGGCAAAAGCCATGCCTTGGATGTACAGGCCCTGGCCCGGCGGGGCCGGCGCGTGACCGTGGTGCTGGTCGGCGAAGACAGCCTGGAAGCCAATGTCGGCCACCTGGCGGCAGCGACCGGCGGCGAGATTTTCGTCTGCGCCGGCAGCACGCTCGGTGCGACCATGATTGCCGCGTTTGCCTCCCTGCGGGCGCCGTGGGAGCACCCGTCCCACAGTGGCGGCAACCTTCAAAGCCTTCGCTGCCGGCGGGGCGGTGCCGTGCTGGAGGCGGAATGGCGAGCCGCTTCGGATCGCCCCGAAGATGGCATGCAAGCGCGCGCCGTCGCCGCCTTCGCCGCCGCTCTTGCGCTCCCGGGGCTCACCCGGGAGGCGGCGGCAACCTTGGCCGAGGCGGAACAGCTCGTGACCCATCTGACCAGCCTGGTGATGGTCGACGAGGACAGCCAGAGCCAGGAGAGCCTGCCGGCGACCCGGAAGATCGCCCTGCCGACCCCGCGGACCGCGGCCGCCCCCTTATACCGAAGCCGTCCTTCGCCGCCTCTCATGGGCATGGCTCAAAGACCGTCATCGCCGGCAGGCGCCCCCGATCGCGCGGCCAAGGCGCCGGCCGAGTTCAACCGCCTGCGGCGCCTGCTTCAGATTATCAGTCGTCATGCGGCAGGGAGGCCGGATCGATCGGTCGACCTGTCGACGGTCGGTCGCCGGATCGACTGGGACGATGCACCCAATCGTCTTCTCGCCGGGGACCTGTCAACCCTCGACGGCGAACGTGCCGATCTCATCCGCGAGGCCGCATCATTGCCCCAGGCCGTTGCGCTCGCCCGCAGCCTGAAGATCAGCCCGGTGGTTCTGATCCTCGCGCTCCTGGCCCGAGGTGAAGCGACCAGGAATCGCTCGGCAGCGCGGATTGCCACTTTAATATTTGGCAAGAAGGCTTCTGCAAGTATTGATTCCTTAGAATGGATACTCGGCCTGATAAAAAAGTAAGTTAATATTGCGATGATTGTTTTGAAATAAACCATATATTCGCTAACGGGACTGATCAAAAGATCAAATGTTGCCGTTATATTTATTTATTGTTAAAGTAAGTGCCGACATTGAAGCGTATTGAAGCTGGCGGCGGCCCAGCCGCCGGCCTGCCCAACAATGTCGAAGCGGTTTGCCGCACCCTGGAGGCGGCGGGCATCATCTTCGTCGCCCGGAACGGCGACTGTCCGGGGGTCGGGCCGAAGCGGGACAGGCCGGAAGTGTCTTGAATGCCCCAGACCGGGGATGACGCGTCTGTGTTCGCCATGGGGCGTGACCGAGACGCGGTCCGGAACGTCACCGCGGCGATGACGGGGGGACAGCTGGAGCCCTCCGATATGCGGGGAATCAGCGAGGGCGCGCCGCCGTCACGCGGCGACCAGCCCGCCGCTGTCGGCGATGAAGCCGGCGACCGCGGCGACGCCCACCCCGGCCTTGATGTTGGTGAACAGGAAGGGGCGGGTGCCGCGCATCTTGCGGGCGTCCCGGTCCATCACCTCGAGGCTCGCCCCGACCAGGGGGGCCAGGTCGATCTTGTTGATCACCAAGAGGTCGGAACGGGTGATGCCGGGCCCGCCCTTGCGCGGGATCTTGTCGCCGGCCGAGACGTCGATGACGTAGATGGTGAGGTCGGCCAGCTCCGGGCTGAAGGTCGCCGCCAGATTGTCACCGCCGGATTCGATCAGGATCACGTCCAGGGCGGGAAAGCGGCGGCGCATCTCGGCTACCGCGGCGAGGTTCAGCGAGGCATCCTCGCGGATCGCGGTGTGGGGGCAGCCGCCGGTCTCGACCCCCAGGATGCGGTCGGGGGTCAGGCTGCCGGCGCGGGTCAGGAACTCGGCATCTTCCTTGGTGTAGATATCGTTGGTGATCGCCGCGATATCGAAGCGGCCGCGGAAGCTCTTGCACAGGGCATCCATCAGGGCGGTCTTGCCCGAGCCGACCGGGCCGCCGACCCCGACCCGAAGGGGACCATTGAGATTACGCATGGGAAACTCCCGTCATCAGCTGCGGAATAGCCGGGTATATTGGGTTTCGTGGCGCAGGGCGGCGATATCGGCGGCGAAGCCGGCACCGCCGACCTGGCCGAACGGGTCGCCGTGGTCGAGCGCCAGGGCCCGCCGGGTGCTGTGATCGACCGCCGCCTCGAGGATCGCGATCGCCCGCTGGCCGTCGCTCTGGCCGAGCGGCACCAGGCGCTGGGCGGCCGAGACCAGATTGGCGACGACTCCGTGCAGATAGGCCGTGAGGGCGGGGCCGGCGGCAATCGCCCAGCCCGCCGCCAGCGCCGCCACCGCCACCGGATAGGCGATCCGCGCCCCCGCCGCCCGGCGCAGCAGCGCCAGGGCAGGGCAATCCCAGGCGGCTTCCGAGGCCAGCACGAAGGCCATGCCCTGGGCCAGGGTTTCGACCTGGCGCTCGCGCGCCGGGGCCAGGGCCGCGGCCAATTCGGCCACCGCCGCCAGGCGGGCCTGGTCGCCGGCCGCGACCGCCCGGTGGCCATGGATGAACAGCACCGCGTCGCTCCACACCGAGCCGTTGCGCAGCAGGTCCGCCAGCCATTCGGTCAGGCTGTCCCGGTCGTGCACCCAGCCGGCCTCGACCGCCCATTCCAGGCCGGAGGAATGGCTGAAGGCGCCCACCGGATAGGCCGGCGACAGCCAGGCCATCAGCCGGTAGAGCCCGGCCTCAGGCGCCATGGTCATGGCCATAGGCGCCGCCTTCGGGATCGAAGGGTGCGGCGATCGCCGTCACCGTGCCGCCCAGTCCACGGACCATTTCGGCGATCACATGGTCGGCGCGGATGCGCAGGGCGCCGTCGCGCAACTGGGTCGGCAGATGGCGGTTGCCCAGATGCCAGGCAATGCGCACCAGGGCCGCCAGGCTGTCGGCCGTAATCTCGAGCAGCGGTTCCGGCAGGGCCGCCACCTGGACGACGCCGCCCCCGTCGAGCATCAGGCCGTCGCCGTCGCGCAGGTGCGCCGTCTCGGCCAGGTCCAGCAGCACTTGCAGCCGCCCGGCGCTGAGCACCAGGCGACGGCGGTGGCGGCGGTCGAAATCGAGTTCGACCCGCGCCACCACCTGGTCGGCGGCATAGGCCCCTGCCGGGGCGACCTGGCCGGCCCGGCGCATCAGAACAGGAAATAGCGCTGGGCCATGGGCAAGGATGCCGCCGGCTCGCAGGTCAGCAATTCGCCGTCGGCGCGCACCACATAGGTTTCCGGATCGACCTCGATCACCGGCGTGGCACTGTTCAGGATCATTGCCGCCTTGCCGATGTTGCGGGTGTTCTCGACCGCGACCAGGGTGCGGGCAAGGCCCAGCGCGTGGCCCAGGTCGGCGTCCAGCGCGGCCTTGGACACGAAGGTCAGGCAACTGGCCGTCAGGGCCCGGCCGAAGCTGCCGAACATCGGCCGGTAATGGACCGGCTGGGGCGTCGGGATCGAGGCGTTGGGATCGCCCATCAGGGCCGTGGCGATGGTCCCGCCCTTGATCACCAGATCCGGCTTGACGCCGAAAAAGGCCGGCGACCACAGCACCAGATCGGCCAGCTTGCCCGCCTCGACCGAGCCGATATGCCGGCTCATGCCATGGGCGATCGCCGGGTTGATGGTGTATTTGGCGATGTAGCGGCGGACCCGCAGATTGTCGTTGTCGCCCCGCTCGCCGGGCAGGCGGCCGCGCTGGACCTTCATCTTATGGGCGGTCTGCCAGGTCCGGATGATCACTTCGCCGACCCGGCCCATGGCCTGGCTGTCGGACGAGATGATCGAGAAGGCGCCGAGATCGTGCAGGATATCCTCGGCCGCGATGGTCTCGCGCCGGATCCGGCTTTCGGCGAAAGCGACGTCCTCCGGGATGCCGGCGTCCAGATGATGGCAGACCATCAGCATGTCGAGATGCTCGTCGATGGTGTTGACCGTGAACGGCCGGGTCGGGTTGGTCGAAGACGGGATGACATTGGCCAGGCCCGCCACCTTGATGATGTCCGGGGCGTGGCCGCCGCCCGCGCCCTCGGTGTGGAAGGCGTGGATGGTGCGGCCCTTGAAGGCGGCGATGGTGTCCTCGACGAAACCCGACTCGTTCAGCGTGTCGGTGTGGATCATCACCTGGACGTCCATCAGGTCGGCGACGCCGAGACAGCAATCGATGGCCGCCGGAGTCGTCCCCCAGTCCTCGTGCAGCTTGAGGGCACAGGCGCCGGCGCGGATCTGCTCGAACAGGGCGTCGGGGCGGCTGGCATTGCCCTTGCCGGCAAAGGCGAGATTGACCGGCAGGCCCTCGGCCGCCTGGAGCATCCGGGCAAGGTGCCAGGGCCCCGGGGTGCAGGTGGTGGCATTGGTCCCGGTGGCCGGGCCGGTGCCGCCGCCCAGCATGGTGGTGATGCCGCTGGTCAGGGCCTCGTCGACCTGTTGCGGACAGATGAAATGGATATGGGCGTCAAAGCCGCCGGCGGTCAGGATCTTGCCCTCGCCGGCGATGATTTCGGTGCCGGGGCCGATCACTATATCGACCGCCGGCTGGATATCCGGGTTGCCCGCCTTGCCCAGCGCCGCGATGCGCCCGTCCTTGATCGCGACATCGGCCTTGACGATGCCCCAATGGTCGATCACCACGGCATTGGTGATGACCGTATCGACCGCGCCTTCGGCCCGCGTCGTTTGGGCCTGGCCCATGCCGTCCCGGATAACCTTGCCGCCGCCGAATTTGACCTCTTCGCCATAGACCGTGTGGTCGGCTTCGATCTCGACGAACAGGTCGGTATCGGCGAGACGGATGCGGTCGCCCACGGTGGGGCCGAACATGTCGGCATAGGCAGCGCGGGTGATGCGATTGGCCATGTCAGCGGTCCTCCCCGTCGAGCGGACCCATGACGGCACCGCGAAGCCCGATCACCGTCCGGGTTCCGGCCAGGGCGACCAGCTGCACCTGCCGGCTCTGGCCGGGCTCGAAGCGGGTCGCGGTGCCGGCCGGAATGTCCAGGCGGAAGCCGCGCGCCGCTGCCCGGTCGAAGGCCAGCGCCGGATTGGTCTCGAAGAAATGGTAATGGCTGCCGACCTGGATCGGCCGGTCGCCGGTGTTCGAAACGGTCAGGATGACGGTCGGGCGGTCGCCGTTGAGGACGATCTCGCCGGCCGCGGGAAGCACTTCGCCTGGAATCATGGTCGGGCTCTCCGGGGCTCAGCGGATCGGCTGGTGGACGGTAACGAGCTTGGTGCCATCGGGAAAGGTCGCCTCGACCTGGACGTCGTGGATCATCTCCGATACCCCCTCCATTACCTGGTCGCGGCTCAGGACCGTCGCCCCCTCAGCCATCAGGGTGGCCACCGGGCGGCCGTCCCGGGCGCCTTCCTGGACGAAGTCCGAGATCAGCGCGATGGCCTCCGGGTAGTTGAGCTTGACGCCCCGTTCCAGCCGCCGCCGCGCGACCATGGCGGCCATGGCGATCAGCAGCTTGTCCTTCTCCCGTGGGGTCAGGTTCATCGGTAACCTCCGAAAATCAGCACAGCCAGACCCGGGGCAGGGCCCGGGGGGTGCGCAGCACAGACAGGCAGGCGACGACGAGGCGGCGCAGGGCCGCCCCATCGGGGGTCAGCAGGCGAACCGCCAAAAGCCCGTCCCAGGCGCTGGCCCCGGCCAGCGGCTGGTCGGCCAGCAGCGCGCGGATCGGCTCCAGCAGCCGTTCTCCGTCGGGCCGGACGGCGATGATGGTGGCCAGGGCCCCGGCCTCGCGCAGGCCGGCCGGCGCCAGGCGGTCGCGCACCAGGGCGTCGCCCAGGACCAGGGCGTCGGCATAGACCAGGCGACCGTCGCGCCGGATCCGCCAGCCGTCGCGAAAGGCGCCCTGGGTCACCACCTCGCCCATGGCGACGCGCCCGAAAACCAGCATTTCGAGCCCCAGAAAGCTGGCATCGCCGGCCATCTCGACGGTCAGGTCGCGGTCCAGCCGGCCGCCCTGGAACAGGATGGTTTCCTGGGGCAGCCATTCGCCGCAGGCCCCGGCATCGAGCACCAGCCGGGTCTCGACCCGGGCCGCCCGCCCATCGGGCGAGCGATAGATCCGCTCCGCCGCCTGGGCGGCCAGCGTCGCGCGGGTGGCTTCGCCCCAGCGGGCCTCGAGGGACAGGCGGTCGCCGCCGGTCAGGCCGCCGACGGTATTGACGGTGACGGCGCAGGGCCAGGCGCCGGTCTCGAGCCGGGGCAGGCGCAGCTTGGCGCAGCCCTGCTGGTAGAGCGTATCGAGCACGGTTTCCCCCGCGCGCCGCTTGAAGGCGACGCGCGCCGCCCCCGCCGCCCGGGCCAGGGGGGACAGGGTGTCCGGCAGCTCAGACCATGACGTGGCGGCGCACGTCGCTTTCATGCAGGGCGTCCTTGGCACCTTCGAGGACGACCTCGCCGCGGTCCATCACGGCGAGGTGGTCGCCGAGTTCATGGGCGAAATCGAAATATTGTTCGACCAGCAGGATGGCCATCTGACCACGGCTGCGCAACAGCGCGATGACCCTGCCGATATCCTTGATGATCGACGGCTGGATGCCCTCGGTCGGCTCGTCGAGAACCAGCAGGCGGGGATTGGTGACCAGCGCCCGGCCGATCGCCAATTGCTGCTGCTGGCCGCCCGACAGGTCGCCGCCGCGCCGCTTCAGCATGGATTTCAGCACCGGGAACAGGTCGTAAATCTCGTCCGGCACCTTGCGCTTGCCCCGGGGCAGCACGGCGAATCCGGTCTCCAGATTTTCCTTCACGGTCAGCAGGGGAAAGATATCCCGGCCCTGGGGCACGAAGGCGATGCCGCGGCGGGCCCGTTCGAACGGGGCCAGGGCGGTGATGTCTTTGCCATCCCAGGTGATGCTGCCGGCCGAGACTTTCTGCTGGCCGACCACGGCGCGCATCAGGCTGGTTTTGCCCACCCCGTTGCGGCCCAGGATGCAGGTCACCGCGCCGATCTCGGCATTGACCGAAACCTGGCGCAGGGCCTGGGCGGCGCCGTAGAAAAGATCGACCTGTTTGACCGCCAGCATTGTCACCGTCCCAGATACACTTCGATCACGCGCTCATTGGCGCTGACCTGGTCGAGCGGGCCTTCGGCGAGCACCGAGCCTTCGTGCAGCACCGTGACCTTGACGTCGAGCGCCCGGACGAAGGTCATGTCATGTTCGACGACGACCACCGAACGGGTGCGGTTGATGTCGCGCAGCAGGGCCGCGGTCTGTTCGGTCTCGGCGTCGGTCATGCCGGCCACCGGCTCGTCGACCAGAAGCAGCGCCGGCTCCTGGGCCAGCAGCATGCCGATCTCGAGCCATTGTTTCTGGCCGTGGGACAGTTCGGCCCCCAGACGGTCGCGGCTCGCCTCCAGCTTGGTGGTGGCCAGGATCTCCTCGATTCGTGCCCGCTCGGCCGCGGTTTCGCGGGCGAACAGGACGCGGAACGGGCCGCGCGGCCCGGCCAGGGACAGCAGCAGGTTGTCCCACACGGTGTGACTCTCGAACACGGTCGGCTTCTGGAACTTGCGGCCGATGCCGAGCGAGGCGATGGAGGCTTCGTCCAGCTTGGTCAGGTCGACATCGCCGTTGAAGAACACCTCGCCCTGGTCGGGCCGGGTCTTGCCCGTGATGACGTCCATCATGGTCGTCTTGCCGGCACCGTTGGGGCCGATCACGGCGCGCATCTCGCCCGGGGCGATCAGCAGGGAGAGGTCGTTCAGGGCCTTGAACCCGTCGAAGCTGACGGTCACGCCGCTCAGGTAGAGGACCGGCTTGGGGGCTGCCGCAGGATCGTCGATGATGGTCATTCGCCGGCCTCCGACGGGCGTGCCGGTCCGGGCTTGGCCCGGTGCAGGCGCCCCTTGACCCAGGCCAAGGCGGCCGGCGCGGTGCCGACCAGGCCCTTGGGCATGAACAGGGTGACGACGATGAACAGCCCGCCCAGGGCGAACAGCCACAATTCAGGCAGGGCATTGGTCAGCAGCGTCTTGCCGAAATTCACCAGTATGCCGCCCAGAATGGCGCCGAACAGGGTGCCGCGGCCGCCGACCGCCACCCATACCACCGCCTCGATCGAGTTGGTCGGGGCGAATTCGCTGGGGTTGATGATGCTCACCTGCGGCACGTAGAGCGCACCGGCAACGCCCGCCATGATCGCCGACAGGGTAAAGATCAGCACCTTGTACTGTTCGACCCGGTAGCCGATGAAGCGGGTCCGGCTCTCGGCGTCGCGAATCGCGACCAGCACCTTGCCCAGGCGCGAATGGGCGATCGCCCAGCAGGCGATGAAGCCCAGCGCCAGGACCACGGCCGAGGCGAACAGCAGGCCGGCGCGGGTGGCATCTTCCGCCAGGCTGAAGCCCAGCAGGTCCTTGAAATCGGTCAGGCCGTTATTGCCGCCGAAGCCCATGTCGTTGCGGAAGAAGGCGAGCAGCAGGGCAAAGGTCATGGCCTGGGTGATGATCGACAGGTAGACCCCGGTCACCCGGCTGCGGAAGGCCAGATAGCCGAACACAAAGGCGAGCAGGCCGGGGGCCGCCATGATCATGATGAAGGCGAACCAGAACTGGTCGAAGCCGAACCAGTACCAGGGCAGTTCCTTCCAGTTCAGGAACACCATGAAGTCCGGGAGGATCGGGTCGCCATAGACGCCGCGGGTGCCGATCTGGCGCATCAGATACATGCCCATGGCATAGCCGCCCAGGGCGAAGAAGGCGCCGTGCCCCAGGGACAGGATGCCGACATAGCCCCACACCAGGTCGACCGCCAGGGCGAGCAGGGCAAAGCACAGATATTTGCCGATCAGCGCCACCGCGTAGGACGAGATGTAGAAGGCCGAATCCGCGGGCAGCGCCAGATGCAGCACCACGATCAAGGCGGCAAGGCCGAGCAGCCCGGCGACCACCAGAAGGGCCAGGCTGTGCTGCTGCCCGGCGAGCTTGCGTGCAATCATGAATCGACGAACCTGCCTTTGATCGGGAACAGCCCGCGGGGCCGGCGCTGAATGAACAGCACCAGAACGACGAGCACGATGATCTTGCCCAGGACGGCCCCGGCAAAGGGTTCGAGCAGCTTGTTGACGATGCCGAGCGAAAGCGCGCCCACCAGGGTGCCCCAGAGATTGCCGACGCCGCCGAACACGACCACCATGAAGCTGTCGATGATGTAGCCCTGGCCCAGATTGGGGCTGACATTGTCGATCTGGCTGAGCGCGACGCCGGCGATTCCGGCCACCCCGGAGCCGATGCCGAAGGTGAAACTGTCGACCCAGTTGGTGCGGATGCCCATCGAGGCCGCCATGCGCCGGTTCTGGGTCACCGCGCGCATCTGCAGGCCGAGCGCGGTACGCTTCAGGACCAGCATCAGGGCGACGAAGACAGCGATGGCGAAGAGAATGATGTAGAGCCGGCTATAGGTCAGGCTGAGGCCGCCCAGGTCAAACGAACCGGACATCCAGGAGGGGTTGCCGACCTCCCGGTTGGAGGCGCCGAACAGGGTGCGGATCGCCTGCTGCAGCATCAGCGACAGGCCGAAGGTCATCAACAGGGTCTCGAGCGGCCGGCCATAGAGGAAGCGGATCATGGTCCGCTCGATCGCCATGCCGACCGCGCCGGCCACCAGGAAGGCCAGGGGGACCGCAAAGATCAGGGAATAGTCGAACAGGCCGGGAATGTTCTGGCGGATCACCTCCTGCACCACGAAGGTGGTGTAGGCGCCGAGCATGACCATTTCGCCATGGGCCATGTTGATCACGCCCATCACGCCGAAGGTGATGGCCAGGCCGATCGCGGCCAGCAGCAGCACCGAACCCAGCGAGATGCCGTAATAGACCGCCTGCACCGCCGACCACGCCAGCAGGTTGGTATCGATGATGCCTATGGCGTCGGTGACCGCCGCCTGGACCTGGGGCGACAGGTCGGACAGGGAGGCCAGCAGGCCCTTGGCGTCCTGGCCGCCGCGTTCCGCGATCACCGCGACGGCCGCGACCTTGTCGGCATCGCCGGTCGTGCTGTCGGTCAGGATGATGGCGGCGTGCGCCGCCGCCAGGGAGAGGCGGACCCCGGAGTCCTGTTCCTTGGCGAGGGCCGCGTCGATGGCGGCCAGGGAATCCTTGTCGCGGGACTTGAAGACCGCTTCCGCGGCGGCCCGGCGGCGCGCCGGATCGGCGTCGATCAGGTTCAGGCGGCCCAGCATCGCGGCCAGGGACCGGCGGACCTTGTTGTTCAGACGGATCGCCTTGGCCTCGGCGGGCTTGGCGTCAAGGGCCGCCCCGGTCACCGCATCGCTCAGCGTGCCGTCGCTCTCCTCGATGGTCAGGGTATCGCCGCGACCGGCGAGAAGCTTGCCGTCGGACAGGGCCTGGATGATGGCGATGGCCCGCGGGTCGCCCGAATTTGCCACCAGCTCGATCCCGACAATGATCTTGTCGTAGTCGCCGCTGGCCAGCTTGGCGGCGGCATCGGCGGTAATTTCGGCCCGGGCCGGGGCGGCGGCCAGGATCAGGCCGACGGCGAACAGGAGACTGGCAAGGAGGCGCATCAGGTCTTTCCGGCGGGAGGGACGGGGGGCGGCGAAGCGCCCCCCGTTTGACACGATCGGTTACTCGCCCGCACCGCCGCACTTGCCGGTGACGACGTTGAAATTGCCGCAGGACATCGGCTTGCGCCAATCGGAGATCAGGTCCTTCGAGCCTTCGAGGAAGTCGGACCAGGCGTCGCCCGGGACCAGGCCGGCGGTCTTCCACACCGTGTCGAACTGGCCGTCGTCCATGATTTCGCCGATCAGCACCGGCTTGGTGATGTGGTGGTTCGGCATCATGGTCGAATAGCCGCCGGTCAGGTTCGGCACCGAGACGCCGATGAGCGCGTCGATGACGGCGTCGGGATCGGTGGTGCCGGCCTTCTCGACCGCCTTCACCCACATGTTGAAGCCGATATAGTGGGCCTCCATGGGGTCGTTGCTGGTCCGCTTGTCGTTCTTGATGAACGCGTGCCACTGGTCGATGAACGCCTTGTTCTCGGGCGTGTCGATCGACATGAAGTAGTTCCAGGCGGCCAGATGGCCGACCAGGGGGGCGGTGTCCAGACCGGCGAGTTCCTCTTCGCCGACCGAGAAGGCAACGACCGGAATATCGGTCGCCTTGATGCCCTGGTTGCCCAGTTCCTTGTAGAAGGGCACGTTGGCGTCGCCATTGATGGTCGACACGACCGCGGTCTTCTTGCCCGCCGAGCCGAACTTCTTGATGTCGGCAACGATGGTCTGCCAGTCGGAATGACCGAACGGCGTGTAGTTGATCATGATGTCCTCGGGCTTCACGCCTTTGGCCTTCAGATAGGCCTCGAGGATCTTGTTGGTGGTGCGCGGATAGACGTAGTCGGTGCCGGCCAGGACCCAGCGCTCGACCTTCTCGTTGGCCATCAGATAGTCGACCGCCGGGATCGCCTGCTGGTTCGGCGCGGCGCCGGTATAGAAGACGTTGCGCTGGCTTTCCTCGCCCTCGTACTGCACCGGGTAGAACAGGATGCCATTATCCTGCTCGAACACCGGCAGCACCGATTTGCGGCTGACCGAGGTCCAGCAGCCGAACACCGCCGCCACCTTCTGGACTTCCAGCAGTTCCTTGGCCTTTTCCGCGAACAGCGGCCAGTTGGACGCCGGGTCGACCACCACGGCCTCGAGCTTCTTGCCCAGCAGGCCGCCCTTTTTGTTCTGCTCGTCGATCAGCATCAGCATGACGTCCTTCAGGGTCGTCTCGCTGATCGCCATGGTGCCCGACAGAGAATGCAGAATACCCACCTTGATGGTGTCTTCGGCCTTGGCTCCGGTCACGCTCCCAAGCACGGCAGCGGCGCCCAGCGCCAAGCCCGCCGTCAAATTTTTCCAGGTCGTTTTCGTCATCGACGAACCCCCACGCCTTTATTTCGATGAAGCCGCCACGCCGCGGCCGGACACGGCCCATCGCCCAACAGCCTGACGGCCCGGTCGACACCCCGCAGCCTTCGCAATCGCAAAAGCCGTGCCAGCGGCGGAGCAGGCGCGGCCGCTTGCCTCTTTGTCGCGCCGGGCCGCTGACCTGCTTATTTTTTGGACAGCATGACTGGGCTATGGCGAAAATATGGGCGACGCGGTGCCGGCCGGCCCGTCAGCCGCCGCCCATGCGGCTGCGCAGGGTTTCCAGTTCCTGCAGGCGGTGGTCGAGGGTGGTGCCTTCCAGCTCCGAGACCCGGGCGATCAGGGCCTCGCTGACCGCCAGCAGGGCGGCGACCGAATCCCACACTGCCGCGGCACCGGTCTCGGCCACCAGGAGATGGGCCGCCAGGGCCGCCAGGGGGGCGTCGGCGGCGTCGGTCAGCACGATCAGTTCCGCCCCCCGTTCGGCGGCGGCCTCGGCAAAGCGGCGGACATCGGCCTGGTAGCGGCGGATGTCGAAGATCACCACCACGTCCCGGCGGCCGAGGTCGAGCAGGCGGTCGGGCCAGGCCGCCGCCTGGGGATCGGGGCGGCGGACATTGCCGCGGATGATTTCGAGATGCAGGGTCAGGTGATGGGCCAGCGCCTGGGTGAAACGGCCGCCCAGCACCGTCACCGGCCGCCGCCGGTCGGCCAGCAGGGCGGCCGCGCGGGAAAAATCGGCGCGCGACAGGCGGGCGAAGCTGGCCTGGATGTTCTGGGCGATGCGGTCGCCGAAATGGCCGAGGACGTCGCCGCCGCGCGGCCTGCGCCCCTGGGCTGCCAGGCGCTCCAGGGGCGAGGGCAGGTCGCGGGACAACTCGTCCTTGAGCGCGGCCTGGAAGGCGCCATAGCCGGCAAAGCCAAGCTTGGCGGCAAAGCGCAGGACCGACTGCGGGCTGGTCCCCGCAGCCTTGGCAAAGGCGCCGACGGAGCCCAGCCCGAGCAGGGGGTAATCGCCCAAGAGGGCCCGGGCGGCGCGGCCTTCGCCCGCGGTGAAGCCGCCCATCTGTCGCCCGACCAGGTCGAGAATGCGGGTGTCGCTGGTCATGTCCCGTGCCGGACTCTTCATTGGTCAGTTCATCTGTTCCAATATTGACAAATCCCCGGCGGCATTGGAACGATTGTTCCGGGGTCTCCGGCCCGTCCGGGTCGCGCCCGCCGGTTCGTATCGAACACAGGGGGTTGGCATGGCGGACAAGGCATCAGGTAGTGGCATCACCTATCAGGCGGTGGACCACAGCTATTTCGATAAGCGGGGGCTGCGCCGCTATGCCGGCGTCGCCTCGCTCTGGGCGCTCGGGGTGGGCGCGGTGATCTCGGGGCATTTCTCGGGCTGGAACTTCGGCCTGGGCGCGGGCGGCTGGGGCGGCTTGCTGATCGCCGCGATCCTGATCGCCATCATGTATCTGGGGCTGACTTTCTCGATCGCCGAGATGAGCCCGGCGCTGCCCCATACCGGCGCCGCCTATTCCTTTGCGCGCACCGCCATGGGGCCATGGGGCGGCTTTGTCACCGGGCTGTGCGAGAATGTGGAATATGTCATCACCCCGGCGGTGGTGGTGTTCTTCATCTCGACCTATCTCGGCTCGATCTTCGGGACACCGGAAAGCGTGCTGCCGCTCTATTGGGTGGCCGGCTATCTGGTGTTCGTCGGCCTCAACGTGGTCGGTGTCGAATTGTCCTTCAAGGTCACGCTGGTCGTCACGGTGCTGGCCCTGGCCTGCCTGGTCGGGTTCTGGATCTCGGCCCTGCCGGTGATCGATTTCGGCCGCTGGGCACTGAATATCGGGGTCGATGCCGGCGGCGCCATGGTCGAGTTGCCGGAGGGCGGCGGCGCCTTCCTGCCGTTCGGCTGGTACGGCGCCCTGGCGGCGCTGCCCTTCGCCGTGTGGCTGTTCCTGGCCATCGAGCAACTGCCCTTGGCGGCCGAGGAATCCATGGATCCCAAGAAGGACATGCCCAAGGGCATCATCCTCGGCATGATCACCCTGATCGTCTCGGCCTTCATGATCCTGTGGCTCAATTCCTCGGTCGCCAATGGCAGCTTCGCCCTGGCGACCTCCGGCGAGCCGCTGCTCGACGGCTTCAAGGCGATCTATGGCGAAGGCATCGCCAAGGTCCTGGCGGTGGTCGCGGTGATCGGGCTGATCGCCTCGTTCCACACCATCATCTATGCCCAGGGCCGGCAGATCTACTCGCTCAGCCGGGCCGGCTACTTCCCCCGCTGGCTCTCGGTCACCCATGGCACCCGCAAGACGCCGCACGTCGCCATGGTTGCCGGCGCCGTGGTCGCCCTGGTCATCATGTTCGCGATCTGGGAGATTCTGGGCGAGGCGGAGGCGACCGCGACGATCGGCGGCACCTTGCTCAACATGGCGGTGTTCGGTGCCATGCTGTCCTATATCGCCCAGGCCGCCAGCTTCATCCTGCTGCGCCTCAACTACCCGATGATCGAACGGCCCTACCGCTCGCCCTTCGGCATTGTCGGGGCGGTGTTGACCATCGTCATCGCGGCGGTGACCATCGTCTTCCAACTGCTCGACCCGATCTATGTCAAGGGCGTCATCGGGGTGGCGATCTGGTTTGCCCTGGGCATTGTCTATTTCGCCATCATCGGCCGCCACAAGCTGGTCCTCAGCCCGGAGGAGCAATTCGCGCTGAGTGGCGGCACGAGCGGGCATTGAGCCGGACCGGGCGGGGCAGGCAGCCCCGCCCGGCCACCACGGCACAGCACGGGGAGCGATCATGCAGGCGGCAGAGGTCAGGACGGCGGCCGACGCGCGGGCCCTCGTCACCACGCGTGGATTGTCCCACGTCAAGGTCGCGGTGACCGATACCGACGGCATCCTGCGCGGCAAATATATGGGCCGGGAGAAGTTCTTCGCGGCGCTCGACAAGGGGTTCGGCTTCTGCGACGTCGTCCTGGGCTGGG
>JAJFJE010000236.1 GCA_021774355.1 Alphaproteobacteria bacterium | reverse complement strand
CCGGCGGCTCCCGCCGCCGCGCCGCCAGCGGGGTCCGACTCGGGCTATAGCGACAGCCAACGCAAGGATCTCGACCAGCGGATGCGCAACGCGAACTGAGGAAGCCGGATGTCCACCCCGTTCGACGACGACCATCTGCACGAGGAATGCGGGATCTTCGGCGTTTTTCGCCATCCTGACGCGGCCCGGCACGTCGCCCTGGGCCTCCACGCCCTGCAGCATCGCGGCCAGGAAGCGGCCGGCATCGTCGCCTTCGACGGGGCCCGGTTCCAGGGCCACCGGGCGATGGGCCATGTCGGCGATATCTTCGAATCGGACCGGGTCATGTCCAGCCTGGCCGGCTCCAGCGCGATCGGCCATGTCCGCTACGCCACCTTTGGCGGCACCATCCTGCGCAACGTCCAGCCGCTGTTCGCCGACCTCGCCTTTGGCGGCTTTGCCGTTGCCCATAATGGCAACCTGACCAATGCCATGGCGTTGCGCCGGCAACTGGTCCAGGCGGGCTGCATCTTTCAGTCCACCTCCGATACCGAAGTCATCCTTCACCTGATTGCGACCTCGGATGCCCATGGCGAAGTCGACCGGCTGATCGACGCCCTGCGCAAGGTCCAGGGTGCCTATAGTCTGGTCGCCCTGACCGACCGCATGATGGTCGGCGTGCGCGACCCGCTCGGCGTGCGCCCCCTGGTCATCGGCCGGATCGGCGAAGGCGCCTATATCCTGGCTTCGGAAACCTGTGCCCTCGATATCATCGGCGCCGACTTCATCCGCGACGTGGAACCCGGTGAGATCGTGCTGATCTCGGATCAGGGGCTGACGAGCACCAAGCCCTTCCCCCATTTGCGGCCCCGCAGTTGCATTTTCGAGCATATCTACTTTGCCCGCCCCGACAGCGTCGTCGACGGGCGCAGCGTCTATGATGTGCGCAAGCGAATCGGCGCCGAACTGGCGCGGGAGGCAGGCGTCGCCGCAGACGTGGTGATCCCGGTGCCGGATTCCGGCGTGCCTGGCGCCATCGGCTATGCTGCCGAGGCGGGAATTCCCTTCGAGTTGGGAATCATCCGCAATCACTATGTCGGCCGCACCTTCATCGAGCCGACGCAGCAGATCCGCAACCTTGGCGTCAAGCTGAAGCACAACGCAAATCGCCTGCAGATCGCCGGCAAGCGGGTCGTCCTGGTCGATGATTCCATCGTGCGCGGCACCACCTCGTTGAAGATCGTCCAGATGGTCCGCGACGCAGGCGCCGCCGAGGTCCATATGCGGATTGCCAGTCCGCCCACCACCCATTCCTGCTTCTATGGGGTCGACACGCCCGAACGCAGCCAGCTTCTGGCGGCGAGCCACGACATTGGCGGCATGTGCCGGTTCATCCAGGCCGACAGCCTGGCCTTTGTCTCGATGGACGGGCTCTATCGCGCCATGGGCGAGCGCGGCCGGAACGATGCCGTACCGCAATTCTGCGACGCCTGTTTCACCGGCGACTACCCGATTGCCCTGACCGACCATTGGGGCGGTGACGACGGCCGCAGCCTGCAACTTTCCCTGCTTACAGAATCAGCCTGACATGAACGATTTACCGATGGACGGCCAGCCTCTCGCCGGGCGGCTGGCGCTTGTCACCGGGGCCTCGCGGGGGCTTGGGCGGGCGGTTGCCATGGCCCTCGCGGCACAAGGTGCGGAACTCATCCTGGTCGCCCGGACCGTTGGAGGCCTGGAGGAACTGGACGACGAAATCCAGCGTGCCCACGGCCGGGTCTCGACCCTTGTGCCGCTCGATTTGCGGGACGGTGCCGGGATCGACCGCCTGGGCGGCGCCGTCTTCGAACGCTGGCAGCGGCTCGACATCCTGGTCGGCAATGCCGGCCAGCTGGGCGATATCACGCCCCTGGGGCATCTGAAACCAAAAGTCTGGGACGAGGTCCTGGCGGTCAACGTTACCGCCAACTGGCGCCTGATCCGCTCCTTCGATCCGTTGCTGCGGGCCGCGCCCGCCGGGCGGGCGATCTTCACGACCTCGGGTGCCGCGCACAAGACCCGGCCCTATTGGGGCGGCTATTCGGTGACCAAGGCGGCCCTCGAGGCCCTGGTCAAGACCTATGCGGCGGAAACCGCGCGTACCGGAGTGCGCGTCAATATGGTCTCGCCCGGGCCGCTCCGCACCGCTATGCGGGCCCGCGCCATGCCCGGGGAAGACCCGGAGACCCTGCCATTGCCCGAGGCGGTCGCCCCGCTCTTCGTCGAACTGGCGCGCGCCGACTGTGTCCGCCATGGCGAGATCGTCGAAATCCATCGGCCGTGACGCGGGACGGTCGCCGGCCCGGCCGGGCGGCCGAATTCAGGGTGGCGATTCATGCGCGACAACCCCCATAATGGTGGCATGTCCAACGTGATTGGTCGTCCGACCCGTCGCCTCGTCCTTGGTGCCGCGGCCGCGCTGCTGCCATTTGCCAAGACCGTCGGCGCGCCCGCCCTGACCCTCCTTGCGCCTGCGGGCTATGACGATCCGGAGGTCCTCAAAGCCCTGAAAGGCAAGGGCGCGGCCTGGGGAATATCACCCCTGTCGCGGGATGCCGACAGTGTCGATGCCGTCGCCAAGGTACCCGGCCCGGCCCTGGTCGTTGCCGCCCATCCCTGGGCCCCGGGGGTGCTGTGGCCCGAGGGCGTGATCGCCCCCCTGCCCGAGGCCCTGCTGCCGGCCACCGCCGGCCGCCTGGGGGACATGTTCCCGCCGACCGCGACCCTCGAACGATCTTATGACGGCCGGGACCGCCTGGGGGTCGCCACCCGTTTCGATCTCGCCGCGCTGCTGATGCGCGTCGACCGGGTGCCGCGTGACGTGGTCGATGATGTCGGGCTCGGGATACTGGACGACCCGGCGCTGGACGGGCGGATTGCCCTGTTCGACGATGGCCGCAGCCTGCTGGCCTGCCTGATGCTCTATGCTGGCCTCGATCCCTTTCGCCTGCAGCTGCCCAGCGAGAGGAGCCGCTTTGCCGTGCTGATCCAGGGGCTGGTATCCAGGATTGCCTTGGTGACCACCGATCCCAAGGCGGTGCTCGCCGCCCTGGCGGACGGCCGCGTCGATGTTGCCTTGGGGATGGGCCTGCGCCACCAGGCGCAGGCCCGGCTCGCCGGGCTCAACAAGCTGGTCTTTGCGGCACCCCGCAGCGGCCCATTGGCCGGCCGTGGCGCCGTCG
>JAJFJE010000235.1 GCA_021774355.1 Alphaproteobacteria bacterium | reverse complement strand
GAGGTTGATGCCGCCGAAGCTGGGGCCCAGGAAGCGCACGCAGTTGATGAACTCGTCCACGTCTTCGGTGGCTACTTCGAGATCGATCGAATCGACATCGGCGAAGCGCTTGAACAACACCGCCTTGCCTTCCATCACCGGCTTGGCGGCAAGCGCGCCGAGATTGCCGAGGCCCAGGATCGCGGTGCCATTGGTGATCACCGCCACCAGATTGCCCTTGGTGGTGTAGTCATAGGCGGTGGACGGATCGGCCGCGATGGCGAGGACCGGCACGGCGACGCCGGGGGAATAGGCCAGCGACAGATCGCGCTGGGTCGCCATGGGCTTGGTCGCGATGATCTCCAGCTTGCCGGGGCGGCCCTGGGCGTGGAACAGGAGGGCTTCTTCGTCGGACAGGATGGTCCGCTTGCTGGTCATCTCATCACCTTGGTGGAACGCGGTAGACGCCGATCGGTGCCGGAAAATGATTCGCCCATGGTCACCTTACCCGCGAAGGGCGGTCAACCATTCCGTTGTCGTCACGATCGAGGCCCGCGCCAGCCGGTCGCCAGCCACAATGCGCCGCCCGCGACCAGACCCCAGAAAGCGGCCCCGATGCCGAGAAAGCTGACCCCGCTGGACGCCACCAGGAAGGTCACCAGGGCGGCGTCGTGGCGGCCGGCGCCGGTCAGGGCCGCGCGCAGGGCGGCGACCAGGGCGCCGGTCAGGGCAAGCCCGGCCAGGGCCTGGATCAGCATGGGCGGCGCGGCGGTCAGAACGCCGACCAGCACGGCAGCGCCCAGCCCCAGGCCGATATAGAGCAACCCGGCCACCACTGCGGCCAGCCAGCGCCGTCCGGGATCGGGCGAGGCATCAGGGCCGGCACAGATCGCCGCGGTGATCGCCGTCAGATTGACCCCGGGACCGCCAAACGGCGCCACCGCCAGGGAGCCCCAGCCGAGCCAACGGAAAATCATCGCTGCCGAAGGGTGGTAGCCATTGGCGTTGAGCACCGCCAGGCCGGGAATGTTCTGGGACGCCATGGCAACCAGGAACAGGGGCAAGGCGATGTCGACCAGGCTTTGCAGCGACAGGGTCGGCGCAATCGGGGCAAGGCCGGGGACCGCCAGGGCCGGCGCCGGCCCGGTGGCCGGGTCGATGGCCATGACGAGCAGGGTGACCACCAGGGCCGCAGGCATCGCCCAGATCCGGCGCCAGACCAGGACCACGGCCCAGGCCACCACCACCGGCACCGCCTGCGCGGGGATTGTCGCCAGGGCAACGACCGGTGCCAGGCACATCTTGAACAGGATCCCGGCCAGCATGGCATTGGCCACCGGGTGGGGGATTGCGGTAATCAGCCGGCCCAGCGCCGGAACCATGCCGCAGGCCAGGACCAGGGCGCCGGCAACGAGGAACGCCCCGATGGCGTCGGAAAAGCCCCCCGGCAGGGCCGGCACCGTCGCCAGCAGGGCCACGCCCAGGGGCGAAAAGGCGACGCCGACCGGCATGCGCAGCTTGACGCTCAGCCCGATGCCGACCAGTGCCATCACCACCGACAGCACCATCAGTCCGGTGGCCGCCTGGGCGTCGCTGGCGCCGACCCCCTTCAGCCCGTAGATGGCAATGGCGAAGGACGACGCATAGCCGACGCCGCCGGCCAGCAGGCCGGCGCTGATCGCCGGCAGGTCGGTGGCCGGGGAAAACCTCATCGCCCCGGCCCGGCCCGGGCGGCCAGCCACAGGGCGCCGCCCGCGACCAGGCCCCAGAAGGCCGCGCCGATGCCAAAGAAGCTCACCCCGCTGGCGGTCACCAGGAAGGTCACCAGCACGCCGTCCCGGGCGAGCGGCAGATCGTCCGCCGGCGCCGGCGTCAGGGCGGCGGCCAGGGCCGAGGCCAGGGCGCCGGTCAGGGCCAGCCCGGCCAGGGTCTCGACCAGAAGGGCGGGGGCTGCCGCCAGCCAGGACACGGCGAGTCCGGCCAGGATCCCGAACAGCAGGGCAACCAGGCCGAGGCCAAGCGCCGCCAGCCAGCGCCGCGCCGGATCGGGCCCGGCATCGGGGCCGGCGCACAGCGCGGCGATGATCGCCGCCAAATTCACGCTCAGGCCGCCAAATGGCGCCGCCACGGCCGAACCGAGCCCGCTGACCACGAAGATCGCGGCGCTCGGCGGGCGGTAGCCATTGGCCTGCAGGACCGCCAGGCCGGGAATATTCTGCGACGCCATGGTGACCAGGAACAGGGGCAGCGCGATGCCGATCAGCGCTTCCCAGGAGAAGCGCGGGGCGATCAGGTCGAGGGCCGGGACCAGGGTGGAGGGACCATCGACCGCAGGGCCCAACCAGGCGATGACGGCCGCCGTCGCGATCAGCGCCACCGGCATCGCCCATAGCCGCCGCCACACGATCATCACCAGCCACAACGCGATCACCGGTGCCGCGGCGGCCGGCATTGCGCCCAGAGCCAGGACCGGGGCAAGGCACAGCTTGAACAGGATGCCGGCCAGCATGGCATTGGCCAGCGGCTTGGGAATCGCCGCGATCCAGCGGCCCAGGGGCCGCACCAGCCCACAGGCAACGATCATCCCGGCGGTCACCAGAAACGCCCCGACCGCGTCGGCGAACCCGCCGGGCAGATGGGGCGCCGCCGCGATCAGGGCGGCCCCGGGCATCGACCAGCCGACACAGATCGGCAGCCGGTAATGGCTGCTCAGGCCGATCGTGATCACCCCCTGGACCAGGGCCAGCACGGTCAGGGCCGTGGCGATCTGGTCGGACGTCGCGCCGACCCCGCCCAGGCCCTGGACCACCACCGGGGCCGACGAGGCAAAGCCGATCATCCCGGCAACCACCCCCGTGGTCACCGTCGACAGGTTTTGATTCAGGCGACCGGTGCCGTGTTCTGCCAAGCAACCCTCCATCGGACCGGCCGGATCCGCTCTTAAGGGGTTGCGCGGACCACGACAAGGTCGGACCGGTTCAACGCTGCCGGCGCAAAAGGACATAGAAGGCGCCGTCGCCGCCATGATCGCGGCGGGCCGGATGCCAGCCGAGCACCCGGTGCTGGTGCTCGGGCGCGTTCAGCCAGCGCGGCAGGGCCTCGCGCAGGATGCCGGTGGGCGGCTCGTCGAGCCGGCCGCGGCCGCGCCCGGTGATCACCAGGACACAGCGCCAGCCCTGGCTTTCCGCCCGCAGCAGAAACTGGTCGAGCCGGCGGTGGGCGGCCTCGCGGGTCAGGCCGTGAAGAT
>JAJFJE010000234.1 GCA_021774355.1 Alphaproteobacteria bacterium | reverse complement strand
CGGAATCCGCCGACCGTGGATGCGGACCGGTGGCAAGGTGTGAAAACTCGCGTCGCCCAGATGCCGGTCGACGGCCTGGTTGAGCGCTTTCAGCGCATTCCTGTCGTCCAGCGCCGTGCGCAGGCGTGCTTCGGCCCCGGCGACCTGTGTCGTCGGGCGGTCGAGCACGGCCAGGCAGGCGGCCCGCGCCTCAGCCAGCGGCGCATCGAAGGAGGCCGGGTCCCGGCGCAATCGGGCCGGGGCCTGGGCCGGGCGGGGCTGGTCGGTCGCGCTCACCCGTCCTCCGCCGGTGCGGTCAGGCCCATGCGGCGTGACGCCGGCATCTGGTTCCCGCGGCGACCCGGGCGGCCGCCATCATGGCGCGGCAGCCAGGCCGCCGCGGCCGGCGGCCGGGAGCGACCGAGCGGCCCCGACCCACACCGCCGCGGGCCGCCGCGTCCGTTGGCTGCTGCCCACTAGAAGCCGGCCTTGGCAACGGGTTGCGTACGCGCCTGGGCCGCCTCGGCGGCCTCGTCCCAGGCGGCGGCCTCGGCGCGCCACTGCGCCGCCGTCATCGGTTCCGAGAGGCTCAACTCGCCACCCTTGAACTGGGCCAGTTTCAGCGTCAGGAAGGCGGCGGTGATATCGTCGATTTCGGCCCCGTCGCCGGTGTCGAGATCGATCTCGAAGCGATTGTCGCCGAGGCGCTGCACCCGGACATGGCGACCGGTCCGTTCCGGGCTGAGCAGCACCACCGCAGGCCCGGCGGCGAATTGCAGCGCCGCGGCCGATAGCCGGGTGCCGATATCGCCAAGGGTGTCGCGCAGGTCCTTCCGCAGGATAGCTGTGGTCGAGCCGCCCTTGGTGTTGACCGTCACCTCGGTCGAGGCGACCACATCGCCGCTGAAGATCGGCGGCAGCACCGGATCATTGGACATTTGGACAGGCCTCCGCGCCGGACACGGCCTTGGCGAGGGGCGCCACGGCCGTGCCCAAGGCGCCATTATAAGCCGAAGTTCCAGAAAGTTCCAGATCTAAGCTGTGCCAAGGCCCGGCCGTTTCCGGCCGGGCAGGCGCAGACTGCAGAGATCGGCGCGACGAACCGTTTAGTGCTCGGTCAGACGCTTCATTTCTTCCTTGATGCGGAGTTTTTCGCGCTTGAGGCGACCGATAATGATCTGGTCGGGAAGCGGCCGATGGCCTTCGGCCTGAATCTCATGCTCAATGACGGCATGACGTTGGGAGAGAGTTGAGACACGTGCTTCAACTGTCATTCGCACACCCTCCTCGGCTGTTGCAGACGTATTACAACACGTCAGAAGGGGATCGTCAGCGGTCAAGTGGCTGGCCCGGCGGATATCTGTGAATGACTTTTCGTCAGATCCGGGGCATGCCCACCGAGGGAGAGAGAGCAGAATGCCGCGTTTGCGCCTGATCGTGGGAATCTCCGGGGCTTCGGGGATCATGCTGGGGGTCCGGCTGCTGGAGCAGATCCGCGATCTCGATATCGAAAGCCATCTGGTCATGACCAAGACGGCGGAATTGACCCTGGCCTACGAGACCAACCTGAAGCTGGCCGAGGTCCACGCCCTGGCCGATCAGGTCCATGCCATGACCGATCTGGGCGCGTCGATCGCCTCGGGCAGTTTCAAGACCCTGGGCATGATCGTGGCGCCCTGTTCGGTCCGCACCCTGTCCGAAGTGGTGTCCGGCGTGACCTCGGGCCTGTTGTCCCGGGCGGCCGACGTGGTGCTCAAGGAACGCCGCCGCCTGGTGCTGCTGGTCCGCGAAACGCCGCTCCACCTGGGCCATCTGCGCAGCATGGTGGCCGCGACCGAGATGGGGGCGATCATCATGCCGCCGGTGCCGGCCTATTACGCCGAGCTGAATTCGATCGACGATGCCACCCGCCAGACGGCCGGGCGGGCCCTGGATCTGTTCGGCCTGGACAGCCTGCCGGTTCGGCGCTGGGGCGAGTCCACCAGGCCGCGCCGCCGGCCGCGCCCGGCCGTTCCCCTCGCCGTGCCGCGGCCCAAAAAGCCCAAGAGCTGAGCCGTCATTGGCGACGGTCAGCCGACCATATGGCCGTATAGCGAGATCAGGGTGCGCAGTTCCTCGGCGTCCTTGAGCCCGGCGATGGTTTCCCGCAACGCCCCGATGCTGCCCACGGCCAGGGTCATGACATCGGCGTCGCCCTGGGCCAGCCGCGGCAGGGCGTTGATCAGGCGCCGCTGGGAGGCCCGCTCGGCCTCCATCTCGGCCGCCTTGAGGGCCTGGTAGAGCTCGTCCTCGCCCTCCTCCTTCATCTTGCGGCGAAGCCCCCGCAGCGGCCGCAGCACGGTTGCCCGCAGCCCCGCGATGGTGGCGTCCAGCATGTCGATTTCGCCGGCTGTCAGGGGGCGGCGCCGTTCGGCCGCACACCACAGGCACAGGAAGACCAGATTGACGTCGGCGCCATAGCGGTCCTGCAGCGCCAGGGCGGTCTCGGCAACCTGCGGCTGCGAGTAGAAGCTTGCCGACCAGGCGCCGAAGCGCTCGGTCGGGCCCGCCTGTGTGGTCCCATCGCGATCATTCATATGCCGGGCTCCGTCGTGCTATAACCCCAGTCCCGTTGAGGTCTCAAGGAAGGTGCAAGGCGGCATGGTGGACGAGGACGAGCTGAAGCGGAAGCTCCTGGATCTGACCCAGGAGCATCGGGACCTCGACACAGCGATCGACGCACTGACCAACCTTCTTCCTTTTGACCAGATTCAAGTGCAACGGTTGAAAAAACGAAAGCTGCAGCTGAAGGACATGATCGCGAAGATCAACAGCCAGCTGCTGCCGGACATCATCGCCTGATTCGGCCTGTCCTTCATTCTGTCCCTGTCGGAGATGTGATCGCCCCCATGAGTGCTCTGTCGGCCTCTGCGCCTCCCCTCGTTGGCATCATCATGGGCAGCCGCTCGGATTGGCCGACCATGAGCCATGCGGCCGAGATTCTCACCCAGCTCGGGATTGCCCACGAGGTCAAGGTTGTTTCCGCCCACCGTACCCCGGAGCGCATGGTCGCCTATGCCCAGCAGGCCAAGGCGCGGGGCTTGCAGGTGATCATAGCGGGGGCGGGTGGCGCTGCCCACCTGCCCGGCATGACGGCGGCCCTGACCAGCCTGCCGGTGCTCGGTGTCCCGGTCGAGAGCCACAGCCTGAAGGGCCAGGACTCCCTGCTGTCGATCGTCCAGATGCCGGGCGGCATCCCTGTCGGAACCCTGGCCATCGGCAAGCCCGGCGCGATCAACGCCGCCCTGCTGGCGGCCAGCATCCTGGCCCTGTCCGATCCGGCGCTGGATCAGAGGCTGGTTGCCTTCCGCGCCCGTCAGACTGCCGAGGTACCGGAGACCGTGGCGTGAGCGTCCCGGCACCGGTGTCGCCCGGCGGCACCCTCGGCATTGTCGGCGGCGGCCAGCTCGGACGGATGATCGCCCTGGCGGCAGCCGCCATGGGCTATCGCAGCCATGTCTACAGCCCGGAGCCCGACGGCCCGGCGGCCCAGGTCGCCGCCGCCGCCACCGTCGGGGCCTATGACGACGCGGCCGCCCTGGCGGATTTTGCCGCCGCGGTCGATGCCGTGACCTACGAGTTCGAAAATGTGCCGGCGGCCACCGCCGCCTTGCTCGAGGCCCGGCGGCCGGTCCGGCCCGGCGCCCATGCGCTGGCCGTGGCCCAGGACCGCCTGTCGGAAAAGGCCTTCTTTACCGGGCTCGGGGCGCAGACGGCGCCCTATCGGGCGGTTGCCGACCGCCCGGAACTCGACCGGGCGGTCGCCGCGCTGGGCCTGCCGGCCGTGCTCAAGACCCGGCGCCTCGGCTATGACGGCAAGGGCCAGGCGCTGCTTCGCGCGCCGGCCGATCTTGCCGCCGGCCTGGCCGCCATGGCCGGCCGGCCGGCCATCCTGGAAGGCTTCGTCGATTTCCGCCTCGAGGTCTCGGTCGTTGCCGCGCGCGGCGCCGGCGGCGACATCGCGATCTATGATCTGGTCGAAAACCGCCACCGCCACCACATTCTCGACGTCACCCTGGTGCCGGCGGCGGTCGACGGCACGCTTGCCGCCGCGGCCCAGGCGGTGGCCCGGCGGGTCCTGCTGGCGCTCGACTATGTCGGTGTCCTGGCGATCGAGTTCTTCGTGACCCGGGACCATCGGCTGCTGGTCAATGAAATGGCCCCGCGGGTCCATAATTCCGGCCATTGGACCATCGAGGGCGCGGAGACCAGCCAGTTCGAACAGGCCGCACGGGCCGCCCTGGGCCTGCCGCTCGGGGCGGTGACCCGCCGGGGCGATGCCGTCATGATGAATCTGATCGGCGAAGAGGCCGCGGCCTGGCCGGCCCTGCTGGCGGCCCCGGGGGCCCATCTTCACCTCTATGGCAAGCGCGAGGCCAAGCCTGGGCGCAAGATGGGGCATGTTACCCGGCTGCTCCCGGTCGGCGCCGCCCTGGACCCGGTCGCCGGGGCCCTGCGCCGGCTGGCGGGAGGCTGACATGGCGCGGCTTGATCGGGCGGTCACCCTTCTGGAAAAGCTGGTCGGGTTCGATACCACCAGCCGGTTGTCGAATCTGGCGCTGATCGAATGGCTGCGCGCCTATCTCGACGCGCACGGGGTGGCCAGCGAACTGATCCACGATGCCGGGCAGAGCAAGGCCAATCTCTATGCCACGCTGGGCCCGGCGACCATGGGCGGCATCGTGCTGTCCGGCCACACCGACGTGGTCCCGGTGGACGACCAGGAATGGACCACCGATCCCTTTGCCCTGAGCGCCCGGGACGACCGGCTCTATGGCCGCGGCGCCTGCGATATGAAGGGTTTCATCGCCTGCTGCCTGGCGCTGGTCCCGGAACTTGCCGCGCGGGACCTGCGGGAACCCGTCCACCTGGCCTTTTCCTATGACGAGGAGGTCGGCTGCCTGGGGGTCCACGGGCTGATCGACCATATCGTGCGGACCAAGCCCCGGCCGCGGCTGTGCCTGGTGGGCGAGCCGACCATGATGGCCGTGGTCGACGCCCACAAGGGCATCCGCTCCTTCACCACCACGGTAACCGGTTTGGAGGCCCATTCCAGCGCCACCCATATCGGGGTCAACGCCATCCAGGTGGCCGCCGACCTGATCGGCTTCCTGGCCCGCCTGGGCGACGAACTGAAGGACCGCGGCGACCCCACGGGGCGCTTCACGCCGCCGTTTTCCAGTCTCTCCGTGGGGGTCATCCAGGGCGGCACGGCGGTCAACATCATTCCCCGCCACTGCCGCTTCACCTGGGAATACCGGATGTTGCCGGGCGCGGATGCGGACGAGCCGTTCCGCCGCTTCCAGGACTATGTGGCCCGCCGGGTCCAGCCCGTGCTCGAACGCCGGGCGCCGGGCCTGGCCAGGGTCGAGACCGTGCCCCGCTCGGTGACCCCGGCCCTGGTACCCGATCCGGGCTCGGCCGCCGAGACCCTGGCCAAGGCCCTGGTCGGAACCAACGAGACGCTTGCCGTGTCCTATGCCACCGAGGCCGGGATCTTCCAGCAGGCCGCGATTCCGACCGTGGTGTGCGGCCCCGGGGATATTCTGCAGGCCCACCGGCCGGACGAGTTCGTGGCGGTTGCCCAGCTCGAAGCCTGCCTGACCTTCCTCGGCCGCCTGGCCGAGCGGGTCTGCGCCGGGTAGCGGCCGGTTCGCCGGCTACCGCCGGGCCGTGGCCTGGCGGCAACTGGCGGCATCCCACCCGTCGAACAGGACGACGGGCTTGTCGCCCGGCACGTCGGCGCCGTCGGGTGCGGTGTCGGCCCCGCGGGCAGGTTCGGCGGGAGCGGGGCGGGGTGGTCAGCGATAGGCGCCGAAGACCTGGTCGATGGTGGCCGTTGCCTGGGCATCGAAGCTGGCGATCAGGTCGCGCGACAGGTCGTAGAGCGCTTGCCGGCGGTCGATGGGGCGGGTGCTTTCCAGCAAGGTCTGCTGCCGGACCGCCGTGACGGTCGCCTGGGCCCGGCTGCCGTCGGGCCGCTCGGCCACGAAATCGACCACCAGGCGGGCGACCAACTGGCTCTTCTCTTCATCCTTGAAGACCCCGGCCAGGCCGCCATCGACCGGTAGCGCCGCCTCGACCACCGAGGCTTCGCGGATAATCATCGTCATGCTGCCCGTGCGGCCGGCGGCGACCAGCCGGGCGGCGGCCCAGTCGGCGACCGCGGCGGCCGGCGGCAGGTCCATGGTCTGGTCGATCCGCCCGGCGGTCACGTCGCCGGCGCTGCGATCCTCGACCGCGACCGACCCCAGATCGAACAGCAAGGGCACCGCGGCCGCGAAGTGCAGCGGTGGAAATTGTGGCGGCGGGTCGTCGCGCGCCAGGGCATCGCTCGACCCCAACAGGCCGATCGCCAGCAGGGCCGGCAGCAGGGCCGGCAACAGGGCCGGCAACAGGGAGGGTGTCATCGGGGCACTCCTGACCACTGGGGTCAAAAGACTAACCCCGTTGGGCGCCGCCGGTTGCGCCGCCTATTCGACGGTGACGGTGACGATTTCGGACTGGACCGACGGCGCGAAGGGAATGTGGTTCTGGTCGCCCAGCAGCAATTGCAAGCTGTGTTTGCCGGGCGGCAGGGACAGTTCAACCTCGGTCTGGCCGCCACCGAAATGCCGGTGCTGGTCATCGCTGGGGATGTTCTCGTCCAGCGGCGGCAGGGGCGTGTCGATCAGCAGGTGATGATGCCCGGTCTTGGGCTTGTCGACCCCGGCCGGGGCGACCCCCATGCCGTGCAGCCCGAAGCGGACCGTGAACGGGCTCGTGACCGTGGCCCCGTCGGCCGGCGCGATGATATAGGCCGTGGCACCCGGCGGCGGGGCCGTCCGCTCTTGGGCCAGTGCGGGGCTGGTGATCAGGCAAAGGGCGAAAAGCGTGGCAGCGATGCGCATCGGCGGCTCCTCCATGTCGTCGGACAACACTACCACGGAGCGGCTGTCGGGCCGCTGACGAACAGCAGGTTGAAGGCCTCGACGGCCGCCGCCGGACCCTCGGGATACTGCCAGATCCCGGCCGAGACGGCCAGGAAATCGGCCCCGGCGGCGACCAGGGGCGGGGCATTGGCGACGGTGATGCCGCCGATCGCGACGCAGGGCAGTTCGAACAGCTCGGACCACCAGCGCAATATCTCGGGCGCGGCCTGGCTCGGCGGGCTCTTGGTGGTGGTCGGGAAGAAGGCGCCGAAGGCGACATAGTCCGCCCCGGCCTCGCCCGCCTCGATCGCCAGATGACGGGACTCGTGGCAGGTGACCCCCAGGATGCGGTCAGGCCCCAGGATCTTCCGCGCCGCGGCGCAGGACATGTCGTCCTGGCCGACATGGGCGCCGTCTGCCCCCAGGCGCCGCGCCAGATCCGGACGGTCATTGATCAGCAAGGCGGCGCCCGCGCCCTGAACCACCGGCAACAAGGCCTCGCCGGCCCGCAGCACGGCATCGTCGTCGGCGCCCTTCAGGCGCAGTTGGACGCAGGCGACATCGCCGCCGCCCAGGGCCGCCTTCATGGGCTCGACCAGGCCCCCCGCCGGCAGCACCGGCGGGGTGATCAGGTACAGCCGGCAGTGCGGCCGATCAGGCGCGCCCGCCGCCACCTATTCCTGCCCCTTATAGATCCGCACCAGGCGGTCGAGCATTGCCAGGGCCTCGGCCCGGGGCCGCTGGAAGGTATTGCGGCCGATGATCGAGCCATTGCCGCCGCCGTCGCGGATCGCCCGGGCATCGTCATAGAGCGAGCCCTCGGACTTGGCGGCGCCGCCCGAGAACACCACCAGGCGACGGCCGCCGAAGCAGGCCTGCACCACATGGGCCACGCGGGCCGCCTGGCTGGACAGGTCGATCTGGTATTTTTCGTAGACCTTCTTGGCCTCGCTTTGCTCGAGATGGGCCGAAGGCAGCTTGACCTTGATGATGTGGGCGCCGGTCAGGGCCGCCATGTGGGCGGCATAGGCGCAGACATCCATGGCGGTCTCGCCATCCTTGGACAGGTTGCCGCCCCGGGGGTAGGACCAGACCACCACGGCCAGGCCGGCGGCCTTGGCTTCCGCGGCCAGTTCCCGCAATTCTTCCATCTGTTCGAAGGCCTGGTCGGAGGCCGGATACATGGTGAAGCCGATTGCCGAGCAGCCCAGGCGCAGGGCGTCGTCGACCCCGGCGGTCACCGCCTGGTCCGGGGCCTCGCCGCCACGGGCCAGGGAATTGGACGAGTTGACCTTGAGGATGAGGGGGATCTGGCCGGCGAAGCTGTCCGCCCCGGCCTCGATCATGCCGAGTACAGAGGCATAGGCGTTGAGCCCGGCATCGACCGCCATCTGGAAGTGATAATGCGGGTCATAGGCCGGGCTGTTGGGCGCGAAGCTGCGCGCCGGGCCGTGCTCGAAGCCCTGATCCACGGGCAGGATGATCACCTTGCCGGTTCCGCCCAGTCGGCCGGTCATCAAGATGCGCGCCAGATTGGCCTTGGTGCCGGGATTATCGCTCTCATAGGAAGAGAGGATATCCTTCACCTTCTTGGTGATTTTCATGATGGGGACCCCTTACAAATAGGCAACAATATGGCCGGGCGGCGGCCGGTCGCGTTCTACCAAGGGCGACCGCGCCCGTCCATGCCTGCCTTCGCCGGGAACAGCAAGCATGTCCCGCCGTCACCGGTCAAAGGCGCCTTGTTACGGGGCCGTAATCGTTATTTGGCGCCGGGCCCGGCCGGCTGCCCATGTCGGGCAACAGGCGTCGATCATGGCTCGGGGGCGCGCCGGTGGCGGCGCGGCCGGCAGGGCGGGACTCAGCGCTCGGTCGGATTGCGCCCCCCCGGATAGGCCCAGTAGGCGCCGCCATTGGGGTTGGGATCGTCGCGGCGACGGCGGGTTTCGGCGCGGTCTCGGTCGATCTCCCGCTGGCGCTGCTGGGCTTCCTCGCGGCTCTGGCGGTTGCGGTCCCTGTCCGTCTGGTTGTGATCCCGGTCGCCGCTCTGCTGCCGGCCGCGCCACGCGCCGTCATGATCCCGGTCGGGGCGGCCATCATTGTCGCGGGCATGGCTGCGGCGCCACGCATCGTCCCGCTTGCCGTCGTGGTCGCGACCGTAGCGGTCATGGTCACCGCGGTCCCTGTCGGGCGTTACGATGACGGTGCTGCCGCCATAATAGCTGCCGGGGCGGCCATTGCGGTAATAGCCGTTCGAGGCACCATTATTGTAGCCGTTGTTATAATAGCCGTTGTCATAGGAGCCGTCGGCCGGATAGGCGACGCAGCCGCCGCCCAGGGCCAGGACGGCACCGAGCAATGCGAGGCGCGGTAAAACACGGGCGAGACTTGGCATGGCAGGACTCCACAGGCGACTTGGCCTGTAGAAGAAACACCAACGGCCGGGATTTTCTCCCGGCCGTCGAAAATATTTCGCCGCGGTGCCGCCCGGCGATCAGCGCAACAGGGCGTCAACCCCGGGCAGGACCTTGCCCTCGAGCCATTCGAGAAAGGCGCCGCCGGCGGTCGAGACGAAGGAGAATTCGGCACTGACGCCGGCATGATTGAGCGCTGCGGCGGTGTCGCCGCCGCCCGCCACCGACAACAGCCGCCCGGCCTTGGTCGCCCGGGCCACCGCCCTGGCCGCATCGACCGTGCCGCGGTCGAAAGGAACCAGTTCGAACGCGCCCAGGGGGCCGTTCCAGACCACCGTCCGGGCGCTTTCGAGCATGCGTTCGAATGCGACGACGGTGGCCGGGCCGACATCCAGGACCATGGCGTCGTCCGGCACGCTGTCGACCGCCACAGTCTCGTTCGCGGCCCCGGCGGCGAAGTGCCGGGCGACCACCGCGTCCACCGGCAGCATCACCTTGGTCCCTGCGGCCGCCGCCTTGGCGACGATGCCCCGCGCGGTGTCGGCCATGTCGCGTTCGGCCAGGCTCTTGCCGATGGCAAAGCCGTCGGCATAGAGGAAGGTGTTGGCCATGCCGCCGCCGATCACCAGGACATCGACCTTGCCGACCAGGTTGCCGATCACGTCCAGCTTGCTCGACACCTTGGCGCCGCCGACCACGGCGACCACCGGATGTTCGGGACTGCCCAGGGCGGCTTCGAGGGCGTCGATCTCGGCCTTCATCGCCAGGCCGGCGGCCGCCGGCAGACGGCGGGCCAGGCCCTCGGTCGACGCATGGGCCCGGTGGGCACAGGAAAAGGCGTCGTTGACATAGGCGTCGCCAAGCTTCGCCAGTTCGGCAACGAAAGCCGGGTCGTTCTTTTCCTCGCCGGGATGGAAGCGGGTGTTTTCCAGCACCACCACGCCGCCATCGGGCAGGGCGGCAATGGCCGCCGCCGCGGCCGCGCCGATGCAGTCCTCGGCAAAGGTTACCGGCCGTCCCAGCAGGCCGGCCAGGGCCGGCACCACCATGCGCAGCGATTGGCTGGCGTCGCGGCCCTTGGGGCGCCCGAAATGGGCGAGCACGGCAACCCGGGCGCCGGCCTCGGCCAAAGCCCGGATGGTCCGGGCATTGGCTTCGAGCCGGGTGGCATCGGTCACCTTGCCGTCCTTGGTCGGCACGTTGAGGTCGCAGCGGACGAGCACCCGGCGGCCGGCGAGCGGCCCCAGCGTGTCGATGCCGGGGCAGCTCCGCTTGATCGCGGCTTGCGCTCCCTGTTTCATTTCAGCCCTCCCCGTCATCGGCTCAGCCGATGACGTGCATGGCGACGGCGGTGTCGCACATGCGGTTCGAGAAGCCCCATTCATTGTCGTACCAGGTCAGGATGCGGACCAGGGTGCCGTCCAGGACCTTGGTCTGGTCG
>JAJFJE010000233.1 GCA_021774355.1 Alphaproteobacteria bacterium | reverse complement strand
CGGCTCGCGCCAGACCCAATCTCTATTCCGCGCAAACAGCAGCATAAACCGCCGCCCACGCTTCTCTTCCCTATCTACTTGTCAAGGAGCGGATCGCAAGGGCAAGCAGTGTACCCCAGAGACCAGTCGACGGCCAGTGCGATGTGATCGCCGGCCGCCGTGGAGGGGGTGTATAGCCCTGCCCGAGGCGCGGCGTCAAGCATTTCAGTGAAGTTTTTTTGAACGTCGGGCGGTTTCGGCTAAGGGCATGAGCAGAAAAGAATTTTCTTGCGCGGGATGTTGACCTCACGGGCCCCATCGGGGATCGTTTCAGGGTCGTCGCGGTGGAACCCAGGGGCCAGGCAACGGCGTATCCGCCCAGCTTAGTTGACATTGCGGGCTGCCCGTCGTGACGGGCCCCGTTCCGGAGAGGGAGAGAGGCCGGTGACCCACCCGACCGCGCAGCCTGAACATTCGACAGCCGACCGCCGCCCTGCCAGCCCCCTCCTTGCCACCATCGTCCGTCACTCCTACCACGCGCCGCGCCACCCCTGGGCGGGCGCCATTGCCACCTGGTCCGCCGCCCTGCTGCTCGGCCTCGGGGTCGCCGGCGCCGGTGCCCTGGCGACCTGGCGGGGGGCGCTGCCGCAACTCCTTGGCGCGGTCCATCTCGAGCCGGTCTCGCCGAACACCACGGATGTGGTCGACAGCGTCGAAATCACGCCGCCGACCCCGGTCGCCGCGCAGCAGGCCGCCGCCCCCAGCGCCGATCCGGCCAGCACGGTGGAGCAGATTTCGGTGGGGCGCGGCGACACCCTGGTCAGCCTGCTGTCCGATGCCGGGGCACCGCGGGACCAGGTCCACGGCGCCGTCGAAGCGATCCGCCCGCTGTTCGATCCCCGCGACCTGAAGGAGGGACAGCCGGTCAATCTGATCATCGATCAGGGCGCCGACGACACCCCCCCTCGCCTGGTCGGCCTGGCCGTCCAGACCGACGCGGACCGGGTGGTCCGGGTCCAGCGCGACGACACCGGCGGCTTCACCGCCAGCGAAGAGCGCCCGCCCCTGACCCGCTCTGTGGTCCGCTTTGCCGCGACCATCGACGACAGCCTGTACGGTGCCGCGTCCCAGGCCGGCTTGCCCGTTGCGGTAACCACAGACGTCATACGCGCGTTCAGCTACGATATCGATTTCCAGCGCGATATCCACGCCGGAGACCGCTTCGAGGTGCTGGTCGAGCGCTTTGCCGACGACAATGGCGCGACCGTCAAATGGGGCGATTTTCTCTTTGCCCGGCTGGTCACGGGGGCCGACGAGCTGATCATCTACCGCTACGCCCCCAGCGATGACGGCATTGCCGATTTCTTCACCCCGAAGGGCGACAGCGTCCGCAAGGCGCTGCTGCGCACACCGATCGACGGCGCCCGGATCAGTTCGGGCTTCGGCATGCGCCGCCACCCGATCCTGGGCTATTCCAAGATGCACAAGGGGATCGATTTCGCCGCCCCGACCGGAACCCCGGTGCTCGCCGCCGGCGACGGCGTCATCGACACCATCGGGCTCAACGGCTCCTACGGCAATTACGTCCGGCTGCGCCACTCGACCGAATACAGCACCGCCTATGCCCATCTGTCGCGCTTCGCCAAGGGCCTGAAGCCCCGCCAGCGCATCCGCCAGGGTGACGTCATCGGTTATGTGGGGACCACCGGCCGGTCGACCGGCCCGCACCTCCATTACGAGATCCTGACCCGCGGCCGGCAAGTCAACCCGGCAGGCGTCAAGTTCCGCTCGGGACGCAGCCTGGCGGGCAAGGAACTGGTCAAATTCAAGGACCGGCAGCGCGCGGTCGACCGCATGCTGCGCGACCTGCCGATCGTCACCGCAGCGATCCCGGACGCCCCGCCGCTGCTGGCCACCCCCCATCCATCGGTCGCCACCGCCGAATAAGCCGAGCGGGCCGGGAACCCAGCGGTTCCCGGCCCGCCCGACGGAGCCGTTCAGGCGTTGCCCGACACCCGGCTCATGGTGGCATCGGGCGCCGGGCGCCGGAACAGCTTGCTGTCGCTGTCGACGACCCGGCCGTTGACGGCCAACTGGCCGCCCGCCACTGTCACGGCGACCGTTGCGCCATCGCCGATCTCGCCCTGCAGGATCAACTCGGCCAGGGGATTCTGCAACTGGCGCTGGATCACCCGCTTCAGCGGCCGGGCACCATAGACCGGATCATAGCCCGCGTCGGCCAGCCATTGCCGGGCGGCATCGTCCAGGGTCAGGGTGATCTTGCGGTCGGCCAGCAGGTGTTTCAGACGGCCCAGCTGGATCTCCACAATGCCGGTCATTTCCGCCCGGCCCAGGCGGTTGAACAGGATCACCTCGTCCAGGCGGTTGAGGAATTCCGGCCGGAACGCCTGGCGGACCACCGCCATCACCTGGTCGCGCACCGGCCCCGGATGAAGCTCGGCGCCCTCGGCCGCCAGGAACTCGCTGCCCAGATTGGAGGTCAGGATGATCACCGTGTTCGTGAAGTCGACGGTGCGTCCCTGGCCGTCGGTCAGACGGCCGTCATCGAGCACCTGGAGCAGCACGTTGAAGACGTCGGGGTGGGCCTTCTCCACCTCGTCGAACAGGATCACCTGATAGGGCCGCCGGCGCACCGCTTCGGTCAGCACCCCGCCTTCCTCGTAGCCGACATAGCCGGGCGGCGCGCCGATCAGGCGCGAGACCGCATGCTTCTCCATGAATTCCGACATGTCGATGCGCACCATCGCCTGGTCGTCATCGAACAGGAACGAGGCCAGAGCCTTGGTCAGCTCGGTCTTGCCGACGCCGGTCGGGCCGAGGAACAGGAACGACCCGATCGGCCGATTGGCGTCCTGGAGGCCGGCCCGGGCGCGCCGGACGGCGTTCGACACGGCATGGACCGCCTCGCCTTGGCCGACCACCCGGGTCGCCAGGCGGCTTTCCATGGCCAGCAGCTTCTCCCGTTCGCCGGCCAGCATCTTGTCGACCGGAATGCCGGTCCAGCGCGACACCACGGCGGCAATATCGGCGTCGCTGACCGCCTCGCGCATCATCGAGCCGGTCGCCTCCTGGGCCGCGTCCAGCGTCTTCTCGAGCCCCGGGATAACGCCATAGGCGAGTTCCCCTGCCCGGGCGAGATTGCCGCCACGCTGGGCCTGCTCAAGCTCGATACGGGCGGCATCGAGCTGTTCCTTCAGCTTCTGCTGGCCGGCCAGCTTGTCCTTGTCGGCGCGCCAGCGGGCGGTCAGGCCGGCCGACTGCTGTTCGAGATCGGCCAGTTCCTTCTCGAGCTTGGCCAGGCGCTCCCTGGACGCCTGGTCCTCTTCCCGTTTCAGCGCCTCGCGTTCGATCTTCAGCTGGATCACCCGGCGATCGAGTTCGTCCAGGGCCTCGGGCTTGGAATCCACTTCCATGCGCAGGCGGCTGGCCGCCTCGTCCACCAGGTCGATTGCCTTGTCCGGCAGAAAACGGTCGGAAATATAGCGGTGGGACAGGGTCGCCGCGGCGACGATGGCGCCGTCGGTAATGCGCACCCCGTGATGGAGTTCGTATTTCTCCTTCAGCCCGCGCAGAATCGAGATGGTGTCCTCGACCGTCGGCTCGCCCACGAACACCGGCTGGAAGCGTCGGGCCAGCGCCGCGTCCTTTTCCACATGCTTGCGGTACTCGTCCAAGGTGGTGGCGCCGATGCAGTGGAGTTCGCCGCGGGCCAGCGCGGGCTTCAACAGGTTGGACGCATCCATGGCGCCGTCCGCCTTGCCGGCCCCGACCAGCGTGTGCATCTCGTCGATGAACAGCACCACGTCACCGGCATGGGTCACCTCGTTCAGCACCCCCTTCAGGCGCTCCTCGAACTCGCCGCGATATTTGGCGCCGGCGACCATGGCCCCCAGGTCGAGCGCCATCAGCCGCTTGCCGCGCAGGGATTCGGGGACGTCGCCATTGACGATACGGGCGGCCAGTCCTTCTGCGATGGCGGTCTTGCCGACCCCCGGCTCGCCGATCAGGACCGGATTGTTTTTGGTCCGGCGGGCCAGCACCTGAATGGTCCGGCGGATTTCCTCGTCGCGCCCGATCACCGGGTCGAGCTTGCCGTCCTTCACCGCCTGGGTCAGGTCGCGGGCATATTTCTTGAGCGCCTCGTAGCTGTCTTCGGCACCGGCACTATCGGCCTTGCGGCCCTTGCGCAGGTCGGCAATGGCCGCGTCGAGCCCCTTGGGCGTGACCCCGGCCTCCTTCAGGAGGCGCGCCGACGCCGTGCCCTGCTCCATCGCCAGCGCGACCAGCAGCCGCTCGGCCGGAACATAGGAATCGCCCGCCTTCTTGGCGATCTTGGAGGCGCTCTCGAACAGGCGCGCCGTTTCCGGGGCGAGATAGACCTGGCCGGCGCCCGAGCCTTCGACCTTGGGCAGCTTGGCAAGTTCCGCTTCGACCGCCGCCAGGGCCTGGTCGGGCCGTCCGCCCGCCGCCCGGATCAGGGACGCGGCGAGTCCCTGCTCGTCGTCCAGCAGAACCTTGAGAAGATGTTCCGGGGTGAAGCGCTGGTGGCCGGCCCGCAGCGCCAGGCCTTGAGCCGACTGCACGAAGCCGCGCGCCCGCTCGGTATAGCTCTCGAAATCCATGGGGGTCCTCTTCGATCCAGAGTCACGGCAGCCTCGATCGAGCACTGCCGCCGTGTCCTGGATATGGTGTGGCGCAACTGCCACACAAGAGGACCGGACGGTCCGAAACGCATTGATCTAGCGCAGGCTTGGACGCCAAAAGAGCGGGCCGTCCAGGTTGGCCTGGGCCGCCCGCCGGCGCGCTCAGGCCCGTTCGGCCTCGAAGCCGAGATCGCTGCCGTCGTCATCGTCGTCGCTGTCGGCCAGGGACAGATCGAACGGCGGGGCATCCGGCTGCGGCCCATTGCCCGGCACGCCACCATTCTGGCCCGGCGCGCCGCCCGGGCCATTGGCCGGGTTGCGGGCGAAGACGAGGTTATTGGCCAGCATCATTCGATAATAATGCTCGGCATGCTGCAGGTAATTTTCCGCAGCGATACGATCGCCCGCCGATTGCGCGTCGCGCGCCATCTGCTGGTAGCGTTCGTAGATATGGGGAGCGGTGCCCCGGATCTTGACCTCCGGGCCGTTGGAATCATAGGTCCGGTTCGGACCATGCCCCTGCTTGCGGCCGCCCTGTCGGCCGCCGCCACCACCGCCGCCGCCGCCACGCGGACGCTTATTTTGACCAGGTCTCATGGACAGATCATCACAATCTCGAGGTTCGAAAAGTCCAGCGGCGCCAGCTCGACACCGGTCGGGGCGGGCCGAATTCGCCAAGCAGCTGGAACGGTCCGGATCGCCTTGCCGCAATTGCGGCCCCCAATGAATCGATCCGTCCCAGGCAAACTAGCCTCTGGCCTGCCCCTTTCCAAGCTTTTTTTGCGTCACTGTACTGTTGTTCCCGCAAAAAGAAGGCGCCGGGCAGGCGGCTGAAGGGCGGAACGGCAATCATTACATTCGGATGGTCCGCCGCCGCCGCGGGCCGCCGCCGCCCCCCTGGGGGGAGCGGCGTCCGGCCCGGCCGCGCGGGATCACGCCGCTTTCGGTGCCGCCCGGCGGATGCCGTCGTCGACGAATTCCTCGAACTGGGCGAAATTGGCGATGAAGCGCCGGGCCAGATCCCGGGCCTTGGCATCATAGGCGGCGCCATCCGCCCAGGTCCGCCGGGGATCGAGGATGTCGCCGGGCACGCCGGGCACCGCGACCGGGACCTGAAAGCCGAAATTGGGATCGGTACGGAACTCGGCCTTGCTCAGCGAGCCGTCCAGGGCCGCGCGCAACAAGGCGCGGGTGACCTTGATCGGCATGCGATGGCCGACGCCGAAGACCCCGCCGGTCCAGCCGGTATTGACCAGCCAGCAATTGACCCCGTGACGGGCGACCTTGTCCTTCAGGAGATTGCCGTAGACGGTCGGGTGGCGGGGCATGAAGGGGGCGCCGAAGCAGGTCGAGAAGGTCGCCTGGGGCTCGTTGCCCAGGCCCTTTTCGGTACCCGCAACCTTGGCGGTATAGCCGGACAGGAAGTGATACATCGCCTGCTCGGCCGACAGCTTGGCGATCGGCGGCAGCACGCCGAAGGCATCGGCCGTCAGCATGATGATGTTCTCGGGGTGGCCGGCGACACCGGTCTCCGAGGCATTGGGAATGAAGTCCAGCGGATAGGCGCCGCGGGAATTCTCGGCGAGCGACGCGTCGTCGAGATCGAGCTGCCGGGTTTCGGGATCGCACACCACATTCTCCAGCACGGTGCCGAAGCGCCGGGTGGTGGCATAGATCTCGGGCTCCGCGGCGGCCGACAGGCGGATCATCTTGGCGTAGCACCCGCCCTCGAAATTGAACACGCCGTCCTCAGCCCAGCCATGTTCGTCGTCGCCCACCAGGACCCGCTCCGGATCGGCCGACAGCGTCGTCTTGCCGGTCCCGGACAGGCCGAAGAAGATCGCCGCATCGCCCCGCTCGCCGACATTGATCGAGCAGTGCATGGGCAGGATACCCTTGGGCGGCAGCAGATAGTTGAGAATGGTGAACACCGACTTCTTGATTTCACCGGCATAGGAGGTGCCGCCGATCATCACCATGCGATGGGCGAAGTCGACCACGATGAAGGTTTCGCTGCGGGTGCCGTCGACCGCCGGTTCGGCCAGGAAGGCCGGGACCTGGACGATGGTGAATTCCGGCTTGAACTCGACCAGGTCTTCCGCCTTGGGCCGTACCAGCAGGTTGCGGATGAACAGCGAATGCCAGGCCGTCTCGGTGACCACCCGGACCGGCAGACGATGGGCCGGATGGGCCCCGCCATAAAGGTCCTGGACGAACACTTCGCGCCCCTGGAGATAGGCAAGGACCTTGGCGCGCAACGCGGCCGCCTGCTCCGGCGCGATGGCGACATTGGACTTGCCCCACCAGATCGCCTCGGCGGTGCTGCTGTCGCGTACCGTGAACTTGTCATTGGCCGAACGACCCGTGTGCTGACCGGTCTTGACCACCAGCGGGCCGCCTTCGGCCACCACGCCTTCGCGTCGCCGGACCGCCGCCTCGTACAGCGCGGCCATGCCGTAGTTCCAGTGGGCCGCTGCCAGATTGTGAATGCCGGCGAGGTTCAGGCCGTGACGAGAGATCAAGGAACCGGACTGACGCAACGTTACCTCCAAAGACTGCTAGGCTGAACAATGACCCGGTCCCGGCAAGCCGGGCCTGGGCATGGGGACGGACGGACCCGCGCCTAGTCGCGGCGGCCGGAAAAATAGAAAATTGTTTTGCGCACTGCAACAATTCCATCACGCGATCGACCGGACGGTCGGCCAGTTCTGTCGAGTCTTTGGTCGATGTGCGCCCCCCGATCGAGGACGACAGTCAAATCGACGGCGAGCGCCCTGGCAACAGAAACAATTATCATTCCCTATGCGAACAGCCGTTTTTCCCTGTAATCGGAGGCTTTTCGCCATAGAGGGTGGCTGATTTGCTGCGGCCGGCCGGCCGCAGCACATGCGTCAGAGGGCCGCAGCACGCGCCTCCTGTGCCAGGGCCGCCAGACGGCCGCGAACGGTGGCGACATCGTCGATCGGCGGATCGAGAGGCAGCCGGGCGCGCTGCGCCCCGGCGGCAAGATCGAGTCCCTCGGGGTCGATCCCGCTCAGCCGCCAGGCGCCTGCAGGCTGGCCCAGCAGGGCGGTCGCATAGAGCGCGACGACATCGCCGTGGTCGGCATTCATGTGGTCCAGGATCGCGTCCTCCTGTTCCGCCAGGGCGCCGCCGGTCCCGTCGGCGGCGAGGCAGGCTGCCCCATCGGCCCAGCTGATGCGACCGAAGCCGGCCACCAGATGGGCGCGGGTCGGCGCCTGGCGCCAGAGCGCAAAATCGGCAAAGTCCTGGTACAGCGCCGCCTCCGGGTGGCGGCGCACGAAGCGTGCCTTGAGCAAGGGGTCGTCGACCGGGGCGAAGCGCCCGATCAGGCTCGCCCGCGGGCCGGCCAGGCGGGTCTGGCCACCGGCGGTCCCGTCCAGCAGCAGGCAACCGGTCGGTTCCGCGCGCAGCGCCTTGGTATGTTCGGCAAGGCCGGAAATCAGCAGCAGCGCCTGACCGCGATGGTCGCTGGCGACCAGCACCAGCGCGGCATAGGGCTCGGCCGTCGCGGGCAGGCGTACTGCCAGGGCGGCGACCGCGGAACGCCGCAGCAGATCACGGACCTGGGTGGCGGCATCGGGCGGCGGGGTCATGGCCGGCTACCGCGCCGGGCGAATATGGACATGGCCGCCCCGTTCCGCGGGATCGAGGCCGTCGCCATCGCCCCCATGATGGTGATGGCCATGGTCGTCCGGGTGGGAATGGCCGTGAGGCTCGATCGCCACCGGCACCGTCACCACCCGGCCATAGCGCACGCCGCGTTCCGCGATCACCCGGTCGGCGACCTTCTGGACCGCGCCGGTCGGGCCTTTCAACATCGCCACTTCCAGGCAGCTGTCATGGTCCAGATGGACATGGGTGGTGGCCAGCACCAGATCATGATTGTCGTGAAACGCCTGGACCAGGCGCCGGGACAGGTCGCGCGGATTATGATCGTAGACATAGACCAGGGCGGCGACGCAATCGCTCCCGGTGCCGGCATCCTCGGCCGCCCGTTGCAGCCCGCTGCGGGCCAGGTCGCGAATCGCTTCGGAACGGTTCTGATAGCCGTGGCGGGCGATAAGCTGGTCGAGTTCCGCCATCAATTCGTCATCGATGGTCACTGTCACGCGATGCATTTGCGGCGCCCTCACCCGGTTTCGGCCAATATGGGGAGCTTCGGACCCCCTAGGCAAGCCTGCCCCATCCTTGCCAAGATTGGCGCGCAGGACCTTGGATAGCCGCAGGCTGTTCGTGCCGGGCCAAGCGTAGAGAGAGATGAAGCTGTGAGCGCCAAGATCACCCTGGTCGACGACGACCGCAACATCCTCACCTCCATCACCATCGCCCTCGAGGCGGAGGGCTATGACGTCGAGGCCTATGCCGATGGTGCGGCCGCGCTGGCGTCGATCGGCCGGACCCCACCCGACCTGGTGGTTCTCGACATCAAGATGCCGCGCATGGACGGCATGGAGGTGCTGCGCCGGCTGCGCCAGATCACCGCCCTGCCGGTGATCTTCCTGACCTCCAAGGATGACGAACTGGACGAGGTTCTGGGCCTGCGCATGGGCGCCGACGACTATATCCGCAAGCCGTTTTCCCAACGCCTGCTGATCGAACGGATCAAGGCGCTGCTGCGCCGGACCGATCCTGCGGCCCAGGGCGAGGCGGGCCGCACCGAGCCGGTCCTGACCCGCGGCCGCCTGACCCTCGACCCGTTGCGCCACGCCTGCGCGTGGAGCGGCACCGACGTGACCCTGACGGTGACCGAGTTCCTGATCCTTCAGGCGCTCGCCCAGCGTCCCGGCCATGTCAAAACCCGGGACCAGCTGATGGACGCGGCCTATGACGATCAGGTCTATGTCGACGACCGCACCATCGACAGCCACATCAAGCGCCTGCGCAAGAAATTCAAGGCAGTCGACAACGACTTCGGCGCCATCGAGACGCTCTACGGCGTCGGCTATAAGTTCACCGAAGGTTGACCTCGCCTTTGAGCGCTGCCGATCCAGGGATCCCGGAGGGCCAGGCGCGGCGGCGCAGGCGCGGCCCCTTTTCGTCCCTGACCGGCCGGGTTCTGGCGGTCAACATCGTCGCCCTCGCCGTCCTGGTCGGCGGCATCCTCTATCTCGACGAATTCCGCGCCAGCCTGATCGTCGCGCGGACCAACGCCCTGCTGAACCAGGGCGAGATCATCGCCGGCGCCCTGGGGCTCGCCGCGTCGTCGGGGCCTGAGGCCCTCGGCCTCGACGTCGACACCGCTTCGCTCCTGTTGCGCCGGCTGACCGACACCTTGAACACCCGTGCCCGGCTGCTCGAAAGCGACGGCCAGTTGATCGCCGACACCAATGCCCTGCGCCTGTCGACCCAGGTCAGCCGGGTGGAATTGCCGCCCCCCGATGCCGGCCCCGGGGTGTTCGAGTTCCTCTATGACCTGGTCGAGCCGATCCTGCCGGTGCTGCGGCAGCGCCCGCTCTATGTCGAGTATCCGCCCCAGCGCACCGCGGAATATCCCGAAGTGGTGCTCGCCCTGGGCGGCAATACCAGCGTGGTCGAGCGGGTCACCGCCGAAGGCGTCCCCTATCTCTCGGTCTGCGTGCCGGTGGTGCGGTTCCGCAAGGTCCTTGGCGCCCTGATGCTGTCGGTCGAGGCGCGCGACATCGACCTCGCCATCCGCACCGAGCGCATTGCCATTCTCGAAGTCTTCGGCGTCGCCTTTGCCGTGACCATCGCCCTCAGCCTGTTCCTGTCCAGCACCATCGCCCGCCCGGTCCGCCAGCTCGCCGCCGCCGCGGACAAGGTGCGCGACGGCCGCGGTGCCCGCGTCGCCGTGCCCGACTTCAGCCGCCGCCGCGACGAGATCGGCGACCTGTCGGTCGCCCTGCGGGACATGACCGAGGCACTTTATGGCCGGATCGACGCCATTGCCTCGTTTGCCGCCGATGTCGCCCACGAACTGAAAAATCCCCTGACCTCGATCCGCAGCGCCGTCGAGACCTTCGAGCGCACCGACCGGCCGGATATCCGGTCCCGTCTGGCGCGCATCATCGGCGAGGACGTCCGCCGCCTCGATCGCCTGATCTCCGAGATTTCCGATGCCTCCCGGCTCGACGCCGAACTGGCCCGGGACGAGCGCCACGTGGTCGATCTGGGCGCCTTGCTGGCCGCCCTGGTCCACGCCTATGCGGACGTCAAGCGGCCCGGTCAGCCGCATTTCACCTTCCGGCCGCCGACCGAGCCGATCCAGGTCGAAGGCTCGGCCGACCGCCTTGGCCAGGTGGTGCGCAATCTGATCGACAACGCCCTGTCGTTCTCGCCGCCCGAGGGCACCGTCGCGGTCGCCTTGAACGGTGACCGCGACACCGCCGAGTTGACGGTCGACGATGACGGCCCGGGTATCCCCCCAGAGGCGCTGGAGCGGATCTTCGAGCGCTTTTACACCGAACGCTCGGCGGAAAGCTTCGGCAGCCATTCCGGCCTTGGACTGGCCATCGCGCGGCAGATCATCACCGCCCATAACGGCACAATCCGCGCCGAAAACCGCCATGCCGAGGCCGGTCCGCCCGCCGGCGCGCGGCTGATCATCACCCTGCCACGGGTCGCCCCGCGCTGACGACGGGACCAGAAGTTAGGCCGCCTTGCGGCGGCCTAACTCTATGATCGTATTTTGAAAATTGGTCGGAGCGGCGGGATTTGAACCCACGACCCCCAGTCCCCCAGACTGATGCGCTACCAGACTGCGCTACGCTCCGGTCGTTCGCCCTGTCGGGCGAGGCGCGGACTATAGCGACCGGACCGGGCCTCGGCAACCCGCTCGGCGACGCTCGCTCAGTCTTTCTTCGGCCCGGCCAGAAGGCTGCGGAGCGCGGCCAATTCGTTCCTGAGATCGCGCAGCAGCGATCTGAGCCGCGCCACCTCCTGGTCGGTGTCGGCCGTCGCTTCGGGCGTGCTGTCGAGCACCGCGTCGCCATCGCTGCCCGGCGCCGGGGCTTCGCCGAGCGGCGCCTCCGAGCGCAGATCGGCCAGTCGCTCGGTCAGCGGCCGGGCGACCGCGACCACGGCGCCGGCGCCATTTTCCCGCAGGACCTTCTGCACGCCCTTGATGGTGTAACCGTCGCTGTAGAGCAGGTGCCGGATGCCCTTGAGCAGGGCTATATCCTCCGGCCGGTAATAGCGGCGGCCGCCGCCCCGCTTCAGCGGCT
>JAJFJE010000232.1 GCA_021774355.1 Alphaproteobacteria bacterium | reverse complement strand
ACGGCCTGCTGGTCGCCCGCATCACCCGGCTTTCGACGGAAAGCCTGGCCCTGGCGCCTGGCGTCGCGGTCCGCGCGGTGGTCAAGAGCGTCTCATTCGATCCGGGATTTTAGCCAGGCCAGGATCTCGGCGCTGTGTTGGCCGAGCCCGGGTGGCGCGCCATCGCTGTCGGCCGGGGTGCGCGAGAAGACCAGGGGATTGGCGACGGTCGAAACCGTCGTGCCGTCGCCCAGCCGGGTGTCGCGGCGCAGGCCTTTGGCCACCACATGGGGATCGTCGAACACCTGGTCCAGGCTGTTGACCGGCCCGCAGGGCACCCCGACCGCCGCCAGCGCCACCGTCCAGTCACCCCGGCTGCGCCCGCGCAGCACGGCGGCCAGTTGCGGAATCAGCCGTTCGCGATGGGCGACCCGGGCGCGATTGGTGGCGAAATCCGGATCCGTCGCCAGCCCCGCCAGCCCGGCCACGGCACAGAACCGGGCGAATTGCTGGTCATTGCCGACGGCCAGGAACAGGTCGCCATCCGCCGCCGCAAACAGCTGGTAGGGGACAATATTGGGATGGGGGTTGCCCATCCGCGCCGGCGCCTTGCCCAGGGCGAAATAATTCGCCGCCTGATTGGCCAGCATCGCCACCCCGACATCCAGCAGGGCAAGGTCGATATGCTGGCCTTCACCGGTGCGGTCGCGATGGGCCAGCGCCGCCAGGATCCCGACCGCGGCATAGAGGCCGGTGAACAGGTCGACCACGGCAACACCGGCGCGCATCGGTTCACCATCCGGTTCGCCGGTAATGCTCATCAGCCCGCCCATGGCCTGGGCCAGAGCATCCTAGCCGGCCCGCTGGGCATAGGGGCCGGTCTGGCCGAAGCCGGTGACAGAGCAGTAGACCAGATCCGGCTTGAGCACGCTCAGGGCCGGGTAGTCCAGGCCGTAACGGCTCAGGCTTCCCACCTTGAAATTCTCAACTAAAACATCACATTCTTTGACTAATTCTTTGATTATTTTACAATTTGAATCTTCTGTAAAATCCAAGGAAAGGGATTTCTTGCCCCGGTTGGCGGCGGTGAAATAGGCCGCCATGCCGGCCGTTTCGTGATCCGGCTCCTGGACGAAGGGCGGCCCCCACCAGCGCGTGTCGTCACCCTGCACCGGCCGTTCGACCTTGATCACCTCGGCCCCCAGATCGGCCAGAAGCTGGGTTGCCCAGGGCCCGGCGAGCACCCGCGACAGGTCGAGCACCCGCAAATGGGCCAGCGGTCCGGCCATCAGTTGGCGAAGGCCTGGAGGCCGGTCTGGGCCCGGCCGAGGATCAGGGCGTGGACGTCATGGGTGCCCTCATAGGTGTTCACGGTCTCGAGATTCACCATATGGCGCATCACGTGATACTCGTCGGAAATGCCATTGCCGCCGTGCATGTCGCGCGCCTGCCGGGCGATGTCGAGCGCCTTGCCGACATTGTTGCGCTTGATCAGGGAGATCATCTCCGGCGCCCAGGCGCCTTGGTCGATCAGCCGGCCGACCCGCAAGGCCGCCTGCAGCCCCAGGGCAATCTCGGTCATCATGTCGGCCAGCTTTTTCTGCACCAGTTGGTTGGCGGCCAGCGGCCGGCCGAACTGCCGGCGGTCCAGGGTATAGCGCCGGGCGGCGTGCCAGCAGAATTCCGCAGCCCCCATGGCGCCCCAGGCGATGCCGTAGCGCGCCTTGTTGAGACAGCCGAAGGGGCCGGCCAAGCCGCTGATCTCGGGAAACAGGTTGGCCTCGGGAACGAAGGCCTCGTCGAGCATGATCTGGCCGGTCACCGAGGCCCGCAGCGACAGCTTGCCCTCGATCGTGGTGGTCGCAAAGCCGGGGGTTCCCCGTTCCACGATGAAGCCGCGGATCTTGCCGCCATGGGCAGCGGATTTCGCCCAGACCACGGCCAGGTCGGCGATCGGCGCATTGGTGATCCAGGTCTTGGTGCCCGACAGGCGATAGCCGCCGGCCACGGCGGTCGCCCGGGTGGTCATGCCGCCCGGGTCCGAGCCGAAATCGGGCTCGGTCAGGCCGAAGCAGCCGACCAGCTCGCCCCGGGCAAGGGCCGGGAGGAAGCGTTGCTTCTGCGCCTCGGTGCCGTAGCTGTAGATCGGGTGCATGACCAGGGACGACTGCACCGACATCGCCGAACGATAGCCGGAATCGACCCGTTCGATCTCCCGCGCCACCAGGCCATAGGCCACGTGGCTGACCCCGGCTCCGCCATAGGCCTCGGGCAGGGTCGGCCCGAGCAGGCCCAGGGCACCCATCTCGGTCAGGATCGCGCGGTCGAAACGCTCGTCGCGAAAGGCCTTCAGGATGCGGGGCTGGAGCTGTTCCTGGGCATAGGCCCGGGCCGCGTCGCGGACTTGGATCTCGTCCGGCTCGAGCTGGCGATCAAACCGGAACGGATCGTCCCACTGCAGCGGCTCCATGATCTCTCCTGCGACAGAACAGGCCCAACTTGGCCCATTGCCGTCCCGGGATCAACCGGCCGCCTTGACCCGGTCCGGCGCCGGCGCCGCCGCCTTGGCGCCGTGCATGCGCCGGTCGGCATAGGCCGTCACCCGGGTTTCCGCCAGGAACGCCGCATCCTCCTCCACCGTCCAGTCGGTGGCGATCGCCAGGTCGCGGTAGGTCAGGGCGTCGGGCGCGCGGGTCGCCTGGCGCACCATCCATTTGAGACGGGCCAGGGTATACAGCATGCCGCCCAGGGAACGCGCCAGCTTGGTCCAGTGCCAGGGATAGAAGACCAGAGGATTGGTCCGGGGCAGGCCATGGCGCCGCTGGCGCCGGCGGCGGATCCGGAACACCCCCGCCTCGAGCTTGGCGACCCCTTCGAGCCGCACCGCCTCGCGGTAGCCGAGCAGGCGGTTGACCGTCATCTTGGGCTTGCGCGAACGCAGCGCCACCATGCGCCGGATCACCGTGTTCATGTGCTCGTAGCTGTAGAAGCTGCGATGGGCGGCGAGATAGGCCTCCTCCCAGTCCTGGTCGGACATCACCGGGTGGTGGGTGACCCGGTGGTTCAGGTCATATTTGGCCATGTCCTGGTCCATCCAGGCCCCGGTGGTATAGAGCTGGCGGTGGTCCTCGCAGCCCGGCAGCGGCGTCAGATAGTTCAGGTACAGGCAGTCGACCGGCAATTGCTGCTTGATCACCTCGATATCATGAAGGATCGAGGCCTTGGTATCCTTGGGGAAGCCGATGATGTAGCCGCAGATGATGATGACCGGGTGGCGCTTCCAGGCCAGGAACATCTCGCGATAATCCTCGACCCGGTTCTGCCGCTTCTTGGCGCCCTCCAGGCTGTCCGAGTTGATGTTCTCCAGCCCGATGAAGATCTGGTCGGCCCCGCCCGCGACGCATTTTTCGATGAAACGCGGGATTTTGTGAGCCAGGGTGTCGACCTGGATGACCATCCGGATCTTGAGCCCCTCCTTGCGCAAGGCAATCAGCCGGTCGATCAGCGGCTCCCAGTTGCGGTTGCGGGCGAAATTGTCGTCGGTCAGGAAGAAGCTCTTGATCCCGACCGCTGCGTTCTGGCGGATGATCTGCTCGAGATCGTCCGGCGTGCGGAACCGGCTCTTGCGGCCCTGGACGTTGATGATGGTGCAGAACGAACATTCGAAGGGACAGCCGCGCCCCAGGTCGAAGCTGGAATAGCCGGTGATGTTCTTGGCGACCGCTTCGGGCGGCAGCATCGGCAGGGGCGCCCCGGCCAGGTTGGGCTGGTCCTTGATGTAATTGTAAATCGGCTGCAGCGCCCCGGCATAGCCGTCCCGGATCACCCCGTCGATGCGGCCGTCCTCGGCCTCGCCCGCAAAGAAGGACAGGCCCATGTCCTGCGCCTCGACCAGGTCGGGCGTCAGGTCCGGCAGCATCGACAGAATGCCCGAGACGTGGAACCCGCCGACACAGACGGGCACGCCGGCCGCGCAGAACGGCCGGGCCAGGTCGACCGCCCGGGGAAACTGGTTCGATTGCACCCCGACCATAAACACCAGGAGCCGCGCGCCCGACTTGCGGGCCTCGCGCATGATCCGTTCGGGCGAGACCTCGGCATTGACTTCATCGATGACGATCCGGCGGATCTCGACCGTCTCGCCAAGCACCTGGCGCTCGATGGCGTCATCGACAATACCCGTCACGCAAGCCAGAGAATTGGACGGGATCAACGACCGCCACCACTGCACCGGATAGCCGAAATCATCATATTTGGTGGGTTTAATCAGATAAATATCGAGTTTGCCCATCACTTCACCTCTGCTGGTGGGGACGGTCCTAACCCAAACCACCCGGCGGCATTAGGCCACATGCTGCACTTGCGATCTAGTGGATTGACTCCGGCGCTTGGCTTCCGCGCCGAACACGGCCCCCGCGTCCGTGCGCTGCGGCCAGCCCTACATGAAATTATACGGGTCGACATCGACCTGCAAACGGATGCGGGCGGGCAAGGCGAATGCTTTCAGCCACGGCGCAAGAATCGCCTGCACGGGAACGGACCGGCCGGCCCGGACCAGCAGCCTGACGCGGTGGCGGCCGCGCAGCAGGGCCAGGGGGGCCGGCGCCGGCCCCAGCACCTCAAGCTCCGCGCTGCGCGGCGCCGTGCGCGCCAGCGCCCGGCCCAGGGCCATGACCTCGGCCG
>JAJFJE010000231.1 GCA_021774355.1 Alphaproteobacteria bacterium | reverse complement strand
CGATAGCGGTAGCGCCACAACTTGCCACCGGCTGGCGTGACGTACAGAAAGAGATTGCCTCCGTCCTTGAGCCAGTACGGTTCCGCTTGAGGGGAAATGGTCTCGACCTTCCGGGCCGAGAGCAGGTTCATGGCCATTTGTGTATATCACCTCTCTTGAGGGCTTATATACACCAAAATATACACAATTGCAGCAGATTGTCCTAGACGTTGCCAGACCACCAAGGAACTGAACTTCTGTTAAATCAAAAACTTACACTTCTTCCTTGGAACTCGAAAGCCTCCAGTGGACGCTATTCGTAGTTATCGATCACCAGGATCACGGCGCGTCACCGGCACAGGCGGCGAAGAGGCGGGCCGCCTTGGTCAGGGTCTCGTCATATTCCGCGCCGGGATCGGACAGGGTGGTGACGCCGCCGCCGACATGGAAGCGGGCGAGGCCGCCCTGGAACGACAGGGTCCGGATGGCGATCGAGAACTCGGCACCGCCGTCGAAACCAAACGCCCCGATCGCGCCGCAATAGACGCCCCGCGGGACCTGCTCGATCGCCGCGATCAAGGCCATGGCGCGGGGCTTGGGCGCGCCCGTGACCGAGCCCCCGGGAAAGGCGGCGCGCACCAGGTCGATGGCGTCGCGGCCCGGAGTCATGGCGGCCCGCACCACCGACACCAGATGATGCACCCCGGCATAGGATTCGAGGCCGCACAGCACCGGCACCGTCACGCTGCCCGGCCGGGCCACCTTGGACAGGTCGTTGCGCAGCAGGTCGACGATCATGACATTCTCGGCCCGGTCCTTGACCGAGGCCAGGAGCGCCGCCGCCGCCGCCCGGTCGGCCGTGGCATCGGCGGGGCGGGCGCCGGTGCCCTTGATCGGACGCGCCTCGATCGTCTCGCCGCGCAGGGACAGGAAGCGCTCGGGCGAACTCGACGCCACCACCAGGTCGCCGAAATCGAGAAACGCCGCAAAGGGCGCCGGATTGACCGCCCGCAGCCGGGCATAAAGGGCAAAGGCATCGAAGCCGGCCGGCAGCTCGGTCTCGAAACGCTGGGCGATATTGGCCTGGAACAATTCGCCGTCGAGGATCGCCGCGATCACCCGGGCAACCGCCGCCTGATAGCCTGGCCGGTCGAAATTGGCCCGCCAGCCGGTGATCGCCGGGGCCTTCGGCAGGACCACCGGCGGGCCCGCCAGCAGGGCCGCCCATTCGGCGGCGCGGGCGGCTGCCTGGCCCTCGTGGCCAGGCCAGTTGCGCGCCACAATATGGGCCCGGCCGGTCTGATGGTCGAAACAGACCACCCGGTCGTAGAGCCCGAACAGGGCATCCGGCACCGCCAGCCCCCCTGGGGGCAGGGGCTGAACCTCGCACAGCCGACCCGCCTCGTAGCCCAGATAGCCGATGGCACCACCGGCAAAGGGCGGCAGTCCCGCAGGCAGGGTGCCCGGGACCTGGTCCAGAAGACGGCGCAAGGCCTCGAACGGATCGCCGGCGACCGGACGGCCCTGCCAGATCCCCTGGCCGGCGCGGATTTCGAAGCGTCCGACCGGGTCGGCCGCGACCCAGGAATAGCGGCCCAGCGGGCCATCCCTCCGGGCGCTGTCGAGGAACACCAGATCGGCCAGGTGCCGCAGCTTGGCGGCGGCCTGCAACGGCTCGGTCTCGGCGATGGGCACGATCTCCATGGCGCCCGTTCTGCCACGGCGCCCGCGCCTGCGACAGCCTGATTTACCGGGCGCCGACCGGAACCGTCAGGCGGCGACCCAGGCCCGGGCCTCTGCCGCCTCGGCCAGGGGAAAGACCCGTACTGCGCCGGGCATCAGCACCCGCAGCGCGCCCACGGCCTGGCGGATCCACGCGACGTCGGTCACCACGGCGACCCGGTGCCAGTGGAACAGATGGCCCATGCCGACCTTGAAATCCTCCCACATCGCCCCGGCCTCGAAGCCGCCGACGTCGCTGCCGACCTGGTAGTAGAGGCGCAGATCCCGGTGTGCCCGGGCGGCGGCCGCCACCGCCGGGACCAGAACGGTCTGATAGTCGGCGGCGCTGATCGTGCCGTGGCAGACAAAGCCCAGCACGCCATCGGGAAAATCCTGCAATTGCTCGATCATCATCCGGTCTCCTCGGTCGACGACCATACTGCCACCGGAAGACATCAGAAATGGGGCGGCGCCGGGGCAAGCACGCCCGGAGCGATCGCGGGGTCGCCGCGCATCCAGCCGGCCGGGACCCGGGCAAAGCGGAGAGACCCAAAGCTCTCAGGTGTAGAAGAACAGGTTGTCGGCACCGAAATCGGCCAGGGCGACATTGTTCAGGGTAATCTTGTCGAAGGCGCTGTAGGTGACGACCACGTCGGCACCCACCTGGGCGGTGTGGGCGAGCACGTCCGCCGCATCGGCGAAGACGCTGGTACGGAATTGGAGAATATCCCGGGGCGTCCCGGTATCGTCGGCGACGAAATCAGTCACCGTGTCCTTGCCGAAGCCGGCCGCGCTGTAGCGATAAATGTCGCTGCTGCCAAAGGGCGTCGGGTCGCCGGTAAAGACATCGGCGCCGCCCAGGCCCTCGAAAATGTCGCTGTCGGTGGTGCCGGTCATGTGGTTGTTGAGGGCATTCCCGACGACGTCGCCGAACGGGGCATTCCCGAGAATGACGTTCTCGATGCCATCGGGCAGGACGTAGCGGCCGCCCGCGGTGAGGATGATGGTGTCGGTGCCGCCGCCGCCGCTCTCGTCGACGACATCGTCGGGGCGGTTGACCACATAGGTGTCGTTACCGGTGCCGCCGCGCATGACGTCGGCGCCCTCGCCGCCATCCAGCGTGTCGTTGCCGGCGCCGCCGATCAGCAGGTCGTTGCCGGCCAGCCCCATGAGGACGTTGGCGCCGGAGCCGCCGGTCAGGGTGTTGGCCAGATTGTTGCCGGTCGCGGCCGCTGCCTGGCCGGTGGTGATCGTCAGATGTTCCAGGCCCGATCCGAGGATAAACGACGCCGCCGTGGATTCGACCAGGTCGATACCCCCGCCATTGGCCTCGCTGGCCACGTCGGCGGCTGAATCGACGAGATAGACGTCGTCGCCCAGGCCCCCGCGCATCATGTCGTCGCCGGTTCCACCATCCAGCCGGTCGGCGCCGGCGCCGCCGAGCAGCTTGTCGTTGCCGCCCTTGCCCAGCAGCGTGTCGGCGCCATCGAGGCCGCTCAGCGTGTTATTGGCAGCGTTACCCGTCAGCCGGTTGGCCAACGCGTTGCCGATCCCCGACAGGGCCGCCGTGCCGCGCAGCAGCAGGCCTTCGATATTGGCGCCCAGCGTATAGTTCAGGGTCGTCTCGACGGTATCGAAGCCCGCATCCGCCACCTCCGCCACGACATCGCCGGGATGGTCGACCACATAGCGGTCGTCGCCCAGCCCGCCGCGCAGCACATCGGCACCGCGCCCGCCGTTCAGCGCGTCGTCGCCGGCGCCGCCGGTGATGACATTCGCCAGCGCATTGCCGGTGGCATCGAAAGCGCCGGCGCCGGTGTAGATCAGGTTTTCGACATTGGCCCCCAGGACATAGGCGGCCAGGGTGGCCTCGACGCTGTCGATCCCCTGGTTGCGGCTTTCGATCACCACGTCGCCGGGATTATCGACGACATAGCTATCATTGCCCAGGTGTCCGGCCATGCGGTCGGCGCCTGGACCGCCATCGATGCGGTTGTCGCCACCGTTGCCCCCGAGGTCGTCTGCCCCGCCCGTGCCGATCATGTTCTCGATGCTGATGAGGGTGTCGTTGCCCAGGGCATGACCGGTCGATGTCCCGGCGGCAAGGTCGACCGTGACCGCGTTGCCGGTGCTGCCGAAACCGACCGTGTCGTTGCCGGCGCCGCCATCGAGAATGTCGCCGCCGGGACCGCCGATCAGGATATCGTCGCCGCCCAGACCCCTGAGATAGTCATTGCCGCCCATGCCGTTCAGAACGTCGTTTTCCGGGCTGCCGCCATGGTTTTCGCGGGCCACGGTGCCGACCCAGTTCACCGCCGTCGCAGCATGGCCCAGAATGACGTGGACCGTATTTTCGCGCGGCGTTCCGATCACAATGTCGTCGATGCCATCGCCGTTGACGTCGCCCGCCGCCTGGATGTTCCAGCCGTCCCAGCCGCTGACATCGATCCCGGTGGCCGCAATGTAGAAGCCGTTGTCGCCGTCGACGCTGCCGGCATCGAGGCCGGCGGCCCCGACATTCGGCCGCCCGAACACCACCTCGTCCGCGCCGACGATGAGATCGCCCAGCATGTCGCCATTGATATCGCCGGCGGCGCTTACCCCCCGCCCGCCAGTGACCATGGGGAAGCCGTTGCTGCCATCCACCGCCCCCGCGTCGATCACTGCCGGGCTGTCCGTCCGGCCATAGACGACATAGAACGGGTCGGCGGGCGCCCGCCCCCACAAGGCGACGACAATGTCGTCCAGGCCGTCGCCGTTGACGTCGCCGACCGATCTTGCATCCATCGCCGCGGGCAATCTGAAGCCGTTGGCGCCGTCGAGAGACGTAACGTCGAAGGTCCCGGCGGCGAGGTCCGACCGGCCGAAGATCACATAGGCGTCGCCGCCGTTGTAATGGCCGCTCTCGACCACCAGGTCGGCAAGGCCGTCGCCATTGAAGTCACCGGCGCCATGGATCTCCCGGACCGACGCACCGGTGAAGCCAAGGCTCGCTTCGGCGCTGCGGTTGGCACTTCCGGGAAGGCCCGTGGCGCTGCCGAAGACGACCTTGAGGGTGCTTCTGGGCGGAAAGGCGGCGTCGACAGAGACGGTTATATCGTCGAAGCCGTCGCCATTGATATCGCCGACCGCGCCCAACCACGTCTCGTCGACTGCTTCCAGCCCGCTGTCGCCGAAACGCTTGCCCGCCGTCGCCGCAGTTCCGCCCCCATATTGGATCGTGGCGAAGTCATAAAACATGATCTCGACCCAGGAATCGCCATATGCGTATTCGTAATAAGTGTCCGTTTCATAAAAGATGTGGCGGTCGAAATCGGCGAAGCCATCGCCGTTAACGTCGCCGATCGCCACGATCCGACTGTCATAATAGGTGAGATTGTCGGGCAGGCCGGCGGCGTTATCGGTAACCGGAAAGGGCATGTCGACGGGGAGCGATGGCGCCAGCGGCCCCTGCTGGCCGAGCCATACGGTTTCCGTGCCGTTGGCCATGATCCCCAGATCGTCGGCGCCGTCGCCATTGACGTCGCCAAGGACGGCGATCGAGAAGCCGAAGCGGCCGTCCCCGGGCGCCCCCACCAGACGAAAGCCGTCTTGGCCGTCAAGATCGGCGAGCTCAACCGTTACCGGAAAGGCTGGCATGTGGTCCTCCGGAACCGCTCGCCGCCCAAGTGTCGTAGCGCGCGGACCGGCGCAAGTCCAACGGGAAATGGCGATCCGAAGGCCTGGTGCCGGCCCTACGCGAACAGGAAATCGTCGGCAGCCAGATCACCAATCTGGTAGCCGCTGATCGTGATCGCGTTGCCTGCGCTGTAGCTGATAACGACCTGGTTCCCCACCTGTGCGGCATGGGCCATGACGTCGTCGGCATCGGCAAACAGGCCGCCTTCGAACCGGATCCTGTCTTCCGGCGCGAAATCGGTGATCCGGTCGTGGCCGAAGCCGGGACCGAAGACGAATATATCCGCGCCACCCCGGCCGCTCAGAACGTCATTGCCGCGCATCCCGTTGATGACGTCATCATAGCCGCGGCTGCTGGCCATGATCGTGTTGTCCAGGCTGTTGCCGGTCAGCCCGCCGCGACCCCACAGGGCGACGATATTTTCGACGCCGGACGGCAAGGTATAGCCCATGGTCGAGACGATCCTGACCGTGTCGATGCCGCCGCCATGGGCCTCGCTCACCACGTCGTTGCCGTCGAACACGATATAGGTGTCGTCGCCCAAGCCGCCGCGCAGCATGTCGTGGTCGCCGAACTGGGAGATGCCGCCGCTGAGCACGTCGTTGCCGTCGCCGCCCAGCATCTTGTCGTCGCCATTGCCGCCGGTCAGGTTGTCGTCGCCGCCCAGGCCGATCAGCGTGTTGTTGCCGATGTTGCCCTTCATGACATTGGCGAGTTCATTGCCGGTGCCGGCGATCGCGCCGGTGCCGCGCAGCACCAGATTCTCGAGCGCGGCCCCCAGGGTGTATCGGACCGTCGTCTCGACCGTGTCGATGCCGCCGCCGCCGGCCTCGTCGACGACTTCGCCCGGGTGAACGACGCGGTAGCTGTCATTGCCGGCGCCGCCCCGCAGGATGTCGGCGCCGCGCCCGCCATTCAGGTGATCGTCGCCGTCGCCGCCGGTGACCACATTGGCCAGGCTGTTGCCGGTGCCGACCGCACCGGCCGCACTCAGGATCGTCAGGTTTTCGACATCGGCACCGAGGGCATAGGCCGGCAGGCCGGTCAGCACCGTGTCGATGCCGGCGTCGCGCGCCTCGACCACGACGTCGCCGGGATCGTCGACGACATAGCTGTCGTCGCCCAGGCCACCCCGTATGGTGTCGGCCCCGCCGGCACCGTCCAGCCGGTTGGCGCCGTCGTCGCCGGTGATATCATCGGCCAGGCCGGTGCCCAGCACGTTCTCGATGCTGACCAGGACGTCATTGCCCAGCCCGATGCCGCTGGAGGTGCCGGCGCCAAGGTCGACGACCACGCCGTTCGACGCGCCGGCAAAGCCGACCGTGTCGCTGCCGTCGCCACCGTCGAGCAGATCGCTGCCCGAGCCGCCGATCAGAAGGTCGTCACCGCCGACCCCTTTCAGGTGGTCCTTGCCGCGGCCGCCATTCAGGACATCGTCATCGCCGCTGCCGACATAGAACTCGTCCAGGCTGGTCCCGGTCCAGGCGATCGGCGCGCCGAGCTGGCCATGGACGAAATAAACAATGCCCACGCCGTGGGGGTATTGCCCGTAGCTGTCTTCGCCGGCGGGATCGTCGGCCCGGGGGGCACCCACCACGAGGTCGGCCAGGCCGTCGCCGTTGATATCACCCGCCCCGGCGACATTCATGCCGCCCACCCGGATGCCGCTGCCGATGATGGTGAAGCCGGCACCGGCGGCAAGATTCGTCACGTCGATATCGCCGACGGCCGCGCCCGCCCGGCCGAACACGACGGTGTCCGTCCCGACCACGATGTCGCCCAGGGTGTCGCCGTCAATGTCGCCCGCGGCAGCGACGCCGACCGCCCCGGCCCCGATCAGGCGGAAGCCCGTGGCCGGGTCGAGCGTGCCGAGATCGACGGTCGCCCCGAAGCCGGCGGCCCGGCCGAACACGACATAGGTCGTGCCGCCCGGCCCGGCACCCGGCGCGCGCACGGCCATGTCGTCGAAGCCGTCGCCATTGACATCGCCGATCCCGGCGACGGAGGCCCCGCTGAGGTCCCCGGCGGCGGCGCCGACCAGCGTGAAGCCGGTCGTGCCATCGACGGTATCCGGCGCAAAGCTGGCGGCAAAGCCGCCGCCCTTGCCGAACACCACATAGGCG
>JAJFJE010000024.1 GCA_021774355.1 Alphaproteobacteria bacterium | reverse complement strand
TCTCGGCAAGCTGCTGATCCTGCCGGGCGACGGCATCGGCCCCGAAGTAATGCGGGAGGTCCGCCGGATCATCGACTGGCTGGCGCGCCGCCGCGATGTCGCTTTCGAGGTGGCCGAAGGCCTGGCCGGCGGTGCCTCGATCGATGCCTATGGCGCGCCCCTGACCGATCAGACCATGGCCCAGGCCCACCAGGCCGATGCCGTTCTGCTCGGTGCGGTGGGCGGCCCGAAATGGGATAGCCTGCCGTTCGAGGCAAAGCCCGAGCGGGGCCTGTTGCGCCTGCGCAAGGATCTGGGCCTGTTCGCCAATCTGCGTCCGGCCCTGTGCTTCGAGGCGCTGGTCGATGCCTCGACCCTGAAGCCGGAGATCGTCCGCGGCCTCGATATCATGATTGTCCGCGAACTGACCGGCGGGGTCTATTTCGGCACGCCGCGCGGCATCGAGACCCTGCCCGACGGCAGCCGCCGGGGCGTCAACACCCAGGTCTACACCACCGAGGAGATCCGCCGGGTCGCCCGGGTGGCGTTCGACATTGCGGCCAAGCGCGGCAACAAGGTCAGCTCGGCCGAGAAGGCCAATGTCATGGAATCCGGCATTCTGTGGCGCGAGGAAGTGACCTGGGTCCACGATCACGAATTCCCCGACGTCGCCCTGTCCCATATCTATGCCGATAATTGCGCCATGCAGCTGGTGCGCAATCCCAAGCAGTTCGACGTCATCGTCACCGACAATCTGTTCGGCGACCTGCTGTCGGACGCGGCGGCGATGCTGACCGGGTCGCTCGGCATGCTGCCCTCGGCCTCGCTGGGGGCGGCTGGCCCGGACGGCAAGCGCAAGGCGATGTACGAGCCGGTCCATGGCTCGGCCCCCGATATCGCGGGCAAGGATATCGCCAATCCGATCGCCACCATCCTCTCCTTCGCCATGGCGCTGCGCTATTCCTTCGATCTCGGGGCCGAGGCCGACCTGATCGAGAAGGCGATCAAGAACGTCCTGGCCGGCGGCCTGCGGACCGCCGACATCATGCAGCCGGGCACCGCCAAGGTGTCGACCAAGGTAATGGGCGAGTCGATCGTGCGGGCGCTCGACAAGCTGGTCGGCTGAGGCGGACTCGACAAGGCGGGTCGCCGCCGCCACATTGAGGTCTAAGAGACAACTGGGGCCGCGGCCCCGTTAGAGGATCGGTGTCATGGGTTGGAAGGTAGCGGTGGTCGGCGCGACCGGCCAGGTCGGCCGCGAGATGTTGAGCATCCTGGCCGAGCGGCAATTCCCCGCGACGGAAGTCGTGGCGCTGGCCTCGGCCAAGTCGATCGGCACCGAGGTTTCGTTCGGCGACCACACCCTCAAGGTCAAGGCGCTGGAGGACTTCGACTTCCGCGGCACCGATATCGCGCTGTTTTCGGCGGGCGGCGCGGTCGCGGCGGCCTGGGCGCCCAAGGCAGCGGCGACGGGCGCCGTGGTGGTCGACAACTCGTCTCATTTCCGCATGGACCCGGACGTGCCCCTGGTGGTGCCCGAGGTCAATGCCGGCGCGCTCGGCCTCTATGCCAAGCGGCGGATCATCGCCAATCCCAATTGCTCGACGGCCCAGATGGTGGTGGCGCTGAAGCCGCTGCACGACTTCGCCCGGATCAAGCGGGTGGTGGTCTCGACCTACCAGTCGGTCTCCGGCGCCGGCAACAAGGGCATGGACGAGCTGTTCAACCAGACCAAGGCCCTGTTCGTCTCGGAACAGGTGCCGGCGCGCAAGTTCACCAAGCAGATCGCCTTCAACGTCATCCCCCATATCGACGTCTTCCTGGACGATGGCTACACCAAGGAAGAATGGAAGATGACGGCCGAGACCCGGAAGATCCTCGATCCCGACATCGCGGTGACGGCAACCTGCGTCAGGGTGCCGGTCTTCGTCGGCCATTCCGAATCGCTCAACATCGAGTTCGAGCAGCCCATCACGGCGGCCCAGGCCAGCGCCATTCTGCGCGAGGCGCCCGGCTGCATGGTGGTCGATCGTCACGAAGACGGCGGCTACATGACGCCGGTGGAATGCGTTGGCGACTATGCCACCTTCATCAGCCGGATCCGCCGGGATCCGACGGTCGAAGGCGGCCGCGGCCTGGCGCTGTGGGTGGTCTCGGATAATCTGCGCAAGGGGGCTGCCCTCAACGCCGTGCAGATCGCCGAACTGCTGATCGCCCGCCACCTCAAAAAGGCCGCCTGACCGGCCGCCGCGGCGGCTTCGGCGCACCCTCCGGGACCCTGGGGCCCGATCCCGCGCGGCGGGTTCGCGGCCCCCGGGCGCCAGGACGGTCCGGGGCGCGCGCCGCGGGGGTTTTTCGGCCCCTGTTCGCCGCGCCAATAACCACTTCTTAGCGATTGCCATCCTAGCCTCTCCGGGAACTTCCCAGAGGGGCCGCTATGTTCGCTTTACGCCGCAAGGAAACACCGTCCGTCCAGGCCGATACCGCCGTCGAGACGGAGCTGGTCGCGTTGAAGCAGATGCTCGACGCCATGCCGGTCAACGTCATGATGTGCGAGCCGGTGAATTTCACCATCACCTACATCAACAAGACCTCGATCGACACCCTGCGCAAGCTGGAGCATCTCCTGCCCGCCCGGGCGGACGACCTGCTCGGCCGCTCGATCGATATCTTCCACAAAAACCCCAGCCATCAGCGGCGCATGCTGGCGGACCCCAAGAACCTGCCCCACCGGGCCCGCATCCATCTGGGGCCCGAGGTGCTGGACCTCCTGGTCTCGCCGATCTACGACAAGGTGGGCCGCTATACCGGGCCGATGCTGACCTGGTCGGTGGTCACCGAACTGGTTGCCAAGGAGAACCAGACCAAGCGCCTGATGCGGATGCTCGACGACATGCCGATCAACGTCATGACCGCCGACAAGGACACGCTGGAAATCAACTATCTCAACCGGACCTCGGTCGCCACCTTGCGCAAGGTCGAACACCTGCTGCCGGTGCGGGCCGAACAGATCCTGGGCGTGTGCATCGACCGCTTCCACAAGGACCCGTCGCACCAGCGCCGGATCCTGGCCGACCCGCGCAACCTGCCCTACAACGCCAAGATCAAGCTGGGGCCCGAGACCCTGGACCTGCGGGTCTCGGCGATCATGGATGATGACGGGACCTATCTCGGCCCCATGGCCACCTGGTCGATCGTCACCCACACGGTCGGCCTGATCGCCGACTTCGAAAAGAATGTCGCCGGCGCCGTCGACAGCGTGGCCAATTCCGCCGTCGACATGCGCCAGGCTTCGGACGTCATGGCCACCGTGGTCCAGGAGACCGTGGTCCAGTCTGAAACCATCGCGGCCAATTCCGAAGAAGCCAGCACCAATGTCCAGACGGTCGCCGCCGCGACCGAGGAACTGGCCGCATCGGTGGCCGAGATCGGCCGCCAGGCGACCCAGTCGGCTTCGGTCGCCCAGGCCGCGGTGGCCCAGGCCAACAAGACCAACGTGACCGTCAAGGGCCTGGCCGAGGCCTCGGAGAAGATCGGTGCGGTGGTCAAGCTGATCAACGACATTGCCGGCCAGACCAACCTCCTGGCGCTCAACGCCACCATCGAGGCGGCGCGGGCGGGCGAGGCGGGCAAGGGCTTTGCCGTGGTGGCGTCGGAGGTCAAGAACCTGGCCAATCAGACCGCCAAGGCGACCGAGGAGATTTCCGGCCAGATCAGCTCGATCCAGGGCGCCACCGGCGAGGCGGTGACCGCGATCAGCGCCATCAGCCAGACCATCGGCCAGATCAACGAGATCGCCAGCGCCATCGCCAGCGCCGTCGAGGAACAGGGCAGCGCGGTGCAGGAAATCAGCCGCAACGTCCAGGAAGCCTCCAACGGCACCCGCGAGGTCAGCGCCAACGTGGCCAATCTGTCCCAGGCCGCGGGCAATGCGGGCGATGCCGTCGCCCGGGTCGCCAATGGCGCCACCTCCCTGGCCGACCAGGCCGCCATGATGAAGGAACAGGTCGCCCGCTTCCTGACCGAGATCAAGAAGCTCTGAACTCCGGCCTCACCGACGGAAATGGCGGGCGCCGGCGGCGCCCGCCATTCGCTTTTGTGCCCTTGCTGCTTGTCCGGCGGATCACCTCCACGCTGTGGTTCCCGCCGTGACGGTCCTTCACCGCCGTCCCCGATGGCACGCTGGCGGTGATCGGGGATCTTCGGAAGCACCAAAGGCACGCGCCTCCGGCCGGCCGGTCTTGTGATCTATCCCGATAGAAACGGCGCCTCGGCGAGCGTCGCCCCACGCCGGGGTGGCGTTGCCTATGGGGGCAAGCCATCCATTGCAGGGACGGTACCAGGTGGCTGCCGCGTGGCGGCACTCATCGCTGGTGTGTGGTCATCCCCGGGGGGCGATGCCTGGCAAATAGCCGAGCGGCCAGGGATGCATCCAGATTGGAAATAATAGGCCGCTTCAAGGTGCGTTGAGACCAATTTGTCAGTAGCGTCGCTGCAAATATTGCGAGCATGCTGGGTGAAATCCAATGTCACTTGGGGCGTCCCTGGCCGGGGTGCGCCCCGATGGGGCGTCCGGGGGGTGCGATCGTGGGTTACTTTACGACGGGCCCGGGGGCTACTGCGGGACTGAATTTCAACACGCTCAATCTGCTGACGGTCGGGGGCACAACCATCCCCACGGTTCCCTTCGGCAGTATCGTGGGCGTCAACCCGGTGAGCACCACAGCGGTCTATTCCGATGGCGGCTCCTACACGCTCACCGGGATGTTCGACTATTTCGCCACAGTCGGCGGGTTCGGGTCTGGCGGCTGGGTGTCCACGATCGCCTACAAGAATGCCGGCGGGTCGGTGGTCTTCACAATCAGCGATGGCCTGGTGTTCCCGCCGGGCGGGCCGGTCCCTCCGGGGCCGTACCTGGCGCAAATCGGATATGCCATCAACTTGCTTCGGGCCGGCGGCGGCGACGCCGCAACACAGGCCAATCTCGCGGCTATTCTATCGGGCGATGACACGCTGACCGGTACCGGCTTCGGCGACCTGTTGCAGGGCTTCGGCGGCGCCGACATCCTGGATGGCGGGCTCGGCATCGACACCGCAAGCTACAGCGCCTCGCCCGAAGCCGTGACCGTCAGCCTGGATGCAGGTACGGGCAGCGGCGGTCATGCTCAGGGTGACACCCTGGTCGGCATCGAAAACCTGATCGGGTCGGGCTTTGACGACGTCCTGGCCGGCGACAGCCTCGCCAATGTGCTCGATGGCGGCGCGGGTTCGGATACTGTCAGCTATGTCGCCTCGGGTGCCGGGGTGACCGTGAACCTGGCCGGTCCGACGGCGCGCGGGGGTCACGCCGAGGGCGACACCCTGATCAGCATCGAAAATGTCACCGGCTCGGCCTATGCCGACGTGCTGATCGGCGCGAATGGCAACAGCGTCGCGGAAGGTCTTGCCGGCGCCGACCAGATTTACGGCGCTACGGCCAGCTACGCCCATTCGGGCAAGGCGGTGACGCTGGTGCTGAATTATTCCGGCAGCGGCAATGGCAGTGGCGGCGATGCCCAGGGCGACCTGTTGGGTACCGTGCCGAACCTGGTCGGTTCGGCCTTTGGCGATACGTTGGTGTTCCAGTCGGGGCCGGGCGACCCACTGACCTTTGCCAATCGCATCGAAGGCCTGGCGGGGGCAGACGTCCTCGGCGGCGGCGGCGGCAAAGACATCCTGCTGGGCGGCGACGGCAACGACCTGCTGGAAGGCGGCCAGGGCGCCGATCAGCTGGACGGCGGCGCCGGCGTCGATACCGCGAGCTATGCCGGGTCGAGCCTGCGGGTGCTGGTCGATCTGGCCGCCGGGAAGGCGTCGGGCGGCGATGCCCAGGGCGATACCCTGACGGCCATCGAAAACCTGACCGGATCCGCCTATGACGACATCTTCAGCCCCGACGACGGTGTCAACGTGCTCGACGGCGGTGCCGGAATCGACACCGTCAGCTACGCCGCATCGACCGCCGCCGTCACCGTCGATTTGCTTGCCGGCACGGGCAGTGGCGGCGCCGCGGCGGGCGACTGGCTGATCCGAATCGAGAACGTCTTCGGTTCCGCGCTGGATGACGGCCTGTTCGGCAACAACGTCGCCAACCGGTTGGCGGGGCTGGCCGGCGCCGACAATATCCATGGCGGCAATGGTAACGACATCCTGAGCGGGGGCGACGGGAACGACCAATTGTACGGCGACAGCGGCAATGACGTGATCAGGGGCGAGGCCGGTAACGACGTCCTGTCGGGCGGCAACGGCAAGGATGTGCTCGACGGCGGCGCAGGCAACGACGCCATGAGCGGTGGCGGCGGCGCCGATCGCTATTATGTCGACAGCGTCGGCGACACCGTCACCGAGAATGCCGGCGGCGGCAGCGACCGGGTCGTCGCCACGGTCGATTTTACCCTGTCGGCCAATATTGAAATCCTGGTGCTCGACGGTTCCGCGGTCTATGGAATGGGTAACAACCAGGATAACGTCATCTA
>JAJFJE010000230.1 GCA_021774355.1 Alphaproteobacteria bacterium | reverse complement strand
GCCATCTCCTTCTGCTGCAGGGGATCCGCCGGCCCTCCGCCCGCTTCCATGGCGATGTCGAGGCGGCCATCGCCGATGCCCGGGCCGAGTTGGATCCCGGACCGGCCGCCTCAGCGGCGACCGGCAAGGAGGCGGCGCAGTGAGTCGAGATCGACCGTCGACAGGTCGTCGTGGCAGACGGCGGCCCCGCTGAGATCGTCATGGGCGGAATAAAGGCCGGGCGTCGCCACCACCGCCAGGCCGGCCGCGGCGGCCGAGCGCACGCCGTTGGCGGAATCCTCGAAGGCGATGCAGCCGGTGGCCGGCGATCCCAACTGGGCGAGTGCCAGTCGGTAGATGTCGGGTGCCGGCTTCTTGGCCGCGACCATGTCGCCGGCGGCCACCGCATCGAACAGCGCCGAGGCCCCGTCGCCCAGGGTCGCCCGGATCAGGGAATCGACATTGGGCCGGCTGGTGGTGGTGGCGATGGCGAGCTTCAGCCCGGCGGCCCGCGCCTCGGCGAGCAGGCGGCCCACCCCCGGGCGCAGCGCGATCCGCCCGTCCTCGACCAGGGCGACGTAGCGGGCGGTCTTGGCGGCATGAAGCGCGGCCACCTGGCCGGCGGCGGCGGCACCGCCGGGGGGCTGCCAGCCGGCGACATAGTGCAGAATCCGCTCCTTGCCGCCGGTCACCTTCAGCAGCACGGCGTAAAGCGCCCGGTCCCAATGCCAGGCGAGGCCGAAGGCGGCAAAGGTCGCGTTGAAGGCCTGGCGGTGGACCTCCTCGGTCTCGGCCAGGGTACCGTCGACATCGAATATCAGCGCTTCCAGCGGCACCATCGGGCTCCGTTCGGGCAAGGCCGGCCAGGCCGGCAGGGATACGCGGGAACACGGCCGGCGCCCGGGGCAGGGGCGGCAGCCGGGCCGATCATTCCGGCCGGTCCCGCCGCCGTCAAGCCCGTCGGCCTTGACCACCTTGCCCGGAATGGCGACAGTTGAATGCCGGGCGCGACCTAATGCCGCCGCCGCCGACCATGACCGTTGCCCTTCCCCAGGGGCCGCGCCCAGGGCCACCAGCCCGGCGCCACGAAGAGATGTCGATGGATGAGTCATGATATCGGCCGGGTCATCGGGAGTTGTGGTGTCCGTCCGTGGCGCCGTGGTGGACGTTGCCTTCGACGGTGATCTGCCGCCGATCAACACCGTCCTGCTGGTCCGTTGGGACCGCCCGGAACCCCTGGTCCTGGAAGTCCACGCCCATGTCGGCCACGGCACGGTCCGGGCCATCGCGCTGCAGGCGACGGCCGGCCTGGCCCGCACCGTGGCGGTCGACGCCACCGGGCAGCCCCTGCTGGTGCCGGTGGGCGACGCCGTGCTGGGGCGGCTGCTCGACGTGGTCGGGGCGGTCCGCGACCAGGGCCCGCCCCTGCCGGCCGACACGCCCCGGCGCGGCATTCACAATCCGCCGCCGGCGCTGAAGGACGAGACGGCGACCAGCGCCGTCTTCGAAACCGGGATCAAGGTGATCGATCTGCTGGCGCCGCTCGCCCGTGGCGGCAAGGCGGCGATGTTCGGCGGGGCAGGGGTCGGCAAGACCGTGCTGGTGATGGAGCTGATCCACGCCATGGTCGAGAAATATCAGGGCATTTCGGTCTTTGCCGGGGTCGGTGAACGGTCCCGCGAGGGTCATGAAATGCTCAACGACATGCGCGATTCGGGCGTGCTCGGGCGCACCGTCCTGGTCTATGGCCAGATGAACGAGCCACCCGGCGCGCGCTGGCGGGTGCCCCTGACGGCCCTGACCATCGCCGAATATTTCCGCGACGACCAGCAGCGCAACGTCCTGCTGCTGATGGACAATGTCTTCCGTTTCGTCCAGGCGGGCAGCGAATTGTCCAGCCTGCTGGGGCGCCTGCCATCGCGGGTCGGCTACCAGCCGACCCTGGCGACCGAGGTGGCGGCCCTGCAGGAACGGATCGCCTCGGTCGCGGGCGCCGCGGTAACCGCGATCCAGGCCGTCTATGTCCCCGCCGACGACTTCACCGACCCGGCCGTGACCGCCATTTCCAGCCACACCGAGTCCAGCATCATGCTGTCCCGCGACCTGGCCGCCCAGGGCTTCTACCCGGCCATCGACCCGCTGGCCTCGTCGTCCGTGCTGCTCGACCCGCTGATCGTCGGCGACGCCCATTACCGCCTGGCCGAGCGGGTGCGCGAGACCCTGGCCCGCTTCAAGGACCTGCAGGACATTATCGCCCTGCTCGGGGTCGAGGAACTGGGCACCGCCGACCGCCTGATCGTGACCCGGGCGCGCCGCCTGCAACGCTTCCTGAGCCAGCCCTTCGCCGTCACCGAGGCCTTCACCGGGACCCCCGGGCGCAGCGTCCGGCGCAGCGACACCCTGGCAGGCTGCAGCGCCATCCTGGACGGCGAGACCGACGATTGGGCCGAAAGCTCGCTCTACATGATCGGCGCCCTGGATGACGGGCGGCGCAAGGAAGCGGCGCTGGCGGCGGCGGAGACGGCGTCATGAGGCTGCGCATCGTGACGCCGCTGGCGGTGGTGGTCGACGACGAGGGGGTCACGGCCGTGCGCGCCGAAGACGCCAGCGGCGGCTTCGGCATCCTGCCCCGGCACGCCGATTTCCTGACCAGCCTGGCCGTGTCCATCGTCGCCTGGGACGACGCCGCCGGCCGCCGCCATTATTGCGCCGTGCGTGGCGGCGTGCTGTCGATGGCCGGCGGCGCCGAACTCACCATCGCCACCCGCGAGGCCGTGCGCGACGACGACCTTGCCACCCTGGCCGACACGGTGCTGGCGCAGTTCCGCGCCGACACCGACGTCGAGCGGACCGAACGGGTGGAAAACACCCGTCTGCACCTGGCCGCGATCCGCCAGATCATGCGCCATCTGCGATCCGACCGGGCGGGAGGCATCTTCTCGTGACCGGGCCGCCGCCAGCCACCCCGCCGGAGGACCAGGACCGGCTGGTCCGCGAGGTCCGCCTGCGCGACCAACGCCACCGGCGCTGGCTGGCCGACGGCGAGGCTTCGGTCGCCCGGCGCCTGGCCCAGATCGGCGTGCTTGGCTGGATCATCGTCGGACCGATGCTGGCCGGCCTGTTCGTCGGCCGCTGGCTGGACCGCAGCTTTGCTTCGGGACTGTTCTGGACGGCACCGCTGTTCCTGGCGGGCCTCGCCGCCGGCTGCTGGTCGGCCTGGAAATGGATGGGCCGCCAATGACCTGGTCAGCACTCGGGCTCGGTGCGGCCTGCCTGGCCCTGGGGGTCGGCGCCGGCGCTTTGTATTTCTACGCCCTGTGGCGAAGCATCTGCCATTATGCCGTCGAGGGCCGCCGGCTGGCGGCTGTTGCCCTGACCCTGTGCCGCTTTGCCGGACTGGCCGCGCTGCTGGCGGCGGCGGGGTTTCTGGGCCCCTTGCCCCTGCTCGCGATGACCGCCGGGGTGGCCGCCGGGCGCCTGGCGGTGGTGCGGCGATTGCGGGAGGCGGCGCCGTGAACTCACCGCTCAGCAGCACGCCCCTGTTCCAGCTCGGGCCGGTGCCGGTCACCGCCGGCGTCGCCGTAACCTGGGGCATTATGGCGGTGCTCGGCCTCGCGGCGGTGCTGGTGACCCGGCGCCTTACCCTGGTGCCGTCGCCGGTCCAGGCCGCCTTCGAGCTGATCGTCGCCACTGTGGACGGCCAGATTGTCGATACCATGCGGGTTTCCCCGGGGCCATACCGGGCGTTTATCGGAACCCTGTTCATGTTCATCCTGACGGCCAATTGGTCGTCCCTGGTGCCGGGCATCGAGCCGCCCACCGCCCATCTGGAAACCGACGCGGCGCTGGCCCTCCTGGTGTTCCTCGCGGTGATCTGGTACGGCGTGCGCGCCGGCGGTGTGCGGGGCTACCTGGGCAGTTTCGCCGTGCCCAATGCGGTCATGATCCCGCTCAATTTCGTGGAGAGCCTGACCCGCACCTTTTCCCTGCTGGTCCGGCTGTTCGGCAATGTCATGAGCGGCGTTTTCGTCATCGGCATCGTGCTGTCCCTGGCCGGCCTGCTGGTGCCGATCCCGCTGATGGCGCTCGATCTCCTGACCGGCGCCGTGCAGGCCTATATTTTCGCGGTTCTGGCGATGGTCTTCATCGCCGGCGCGGTCAGCGAAGGGACTTCGGAGAAAAGGACACCGTCATGAACTGGTTAGCCATGGTCAGCATCATTTCCGCGGCCTTTGCCGTCGCCTTCGGGGCGATCGGCCCGGCCTTGGCCGAGGGCCGGGCGGTGGCGGCGGCGCTCGACGCCATCGCCCGCCAGCCCGAAGCGGCCAACACCATATCGCGCACCCTGTTCGTCGGCCTGGCGATGATCGAGACGACGGCCATCTACTGCCTGGTGGTGGCGCTCCTGCTGCTTTTCGCCAACCCGCTGCTGTCCTGACGCCATGACCATCGACTGGTGGACGCTCGGGCTCCAGACCGTCAACGTCACCGTCCTGGTGTGGCTGCTGGCGCGGTTCT
>JAJFJE010000229.1 GCA_021774355.1 Alphaproteobacteria bacterium | reverse complement strand
GCCGGCGAACCACAAGGTCGAGGCTAGAACGGCGCCGCAGCCAAAGGCAAGGCGCGCCCAGACGGGGTAGCGCCCGGCCAGGCTGCCCAGCAGGATGACGGTATCGAGATAGACATGGGGGTTCAGCCAGGTGACCAAAGCCAGGGCCCCGAGGGTCGGGCCGAGGGCGCCGGCCGCAGCGCCGGCCGCCTCGAGCCGGCCGGGGGTCACCGCCCGCCACGCCGCCCTCAGGCCATAAAGCACCAGCACCGCCGCCCCGATCAGGGCGATCAGGCGCAAGGCCGCGGGATGGGCCGCGACCAGAGTGCCCAGGCCGGCGCAGCCGGCGGCGATCAGCACGGCATCGGAGAGCGCGCAGAACAGCACCGCCGGCCCGACATGGTGGCGTGCCAGGCCCAGCCGCAACACCAGGGCATTCTGGGCGCCGATGGCGATGATCAGCCCCGCAGCGAGCGAAAAACCCTCGATCGCCGGGGTCAGCAGGGTGGCGCTCACCGGCCGGCCCGCCAGGCGTCCGGGACGCCGGTCTGACGATGAAAAAAGCCCATGAGCGTTCCCCCGTGGCCTGCCGACTATAGCGTGCTTGGGGCCCAATGGCGGGGTCACGGCGCGGACGGGCGGCGCCTTTGGCGCCGCCCGCTGAGCGCAGGGTTCAGGCCGCCGCGGCCTCGACCTCCCGGCCGTGGAAGCGGGCCAGGCGGAGGGCCCGCTCGGCCGCGGCCTTGACCATGCTGGCCTCCTTGACCGGGCCATAGCCGCGGATCTGGTCGGGCAGGCTGCACAGGGCGACCGCGGCGGCGTGGTTCTGGGCGGTCAGGCCGGCCAGCACCGCCGCGACGTCCGCCTGGTAGGCGGCGATCAACTGGCGCTCGGCCCGCCGCTCGGCGCTGTAGCCGAAAATGTCCAGGGGGGTGCCGCGCAGGCCCTTCAGCTTGGCGACCACGGCCAGGGCCTTCAGCATGACCGGGCCGAAGCTGCGCTTCCTGGGCCGTCCGGTGACCGGATCCGGCTTGGAGATCATCGGCGGCGCCATGTGGAAGTTCAGCTTGTAGCTTCCGGTAAAGTTCTGGCGCACGGTTTCCAGGAAGCTGCCGTCGGTGAACAGCCGGGCAACCTCATACTCGTCCTTGTAGGCGAGCAGCTTGTAGTAGTTGCGGGCAACCGCCTCGGCCAGGGCGGTGCGGCCGGGGGCGACCCGCTCCTCGGCGCTGCGGACCTGGGCCACCAGCGCCGCATAGCGGCCGGCCAGCCGCTTGTTCTGATAGGCCACCAGGTCGCGTTGGCGGCGGGCGACGATGTCGTCCAGGGTCTCGGACAGGACCAGGCTGTCGCGCCGGATCTTGCCGGAATCGGCCAGCTTGCGCACCGCCGCCGGGTCATGGGCCAGCAGGCGGCCCAGGCGGAAGACTTCCAGATTGGCCCTGACCGCAACCCCATTGGTCTCGATCGCCTCTTCCAGCGAGGTGACCTTGACCGGCAACCAGCCCATCTGGCAGGCAAAGCCGAGCAGCATGACATTGGCGCCGATGGTGTTGCCGGTAAGCTGTTCGGCCAGCACCGTGGTGTCCAGGAAGGTCACCCGGCCGGCGCCGCAGAAGCGCTCGATCGCCGCCTTCTGGGCGGCCACGGGAAGATGGAAGTCGCGGTCGCGGGTAAAGGCGCCGGTGACCGTCTCGTGATCATTGACGACGGCGACGCTGTGGCCCAGGCGTAGCCGCGACAGGGAATCGTCGGAGGCCGAAGTCACCAGGTCGGCGCCGACCAGGACGTCGCACTGGCCGACCGAGAGGCGGGTGGCCTTCAGCGCGGCCGGGTCGTCGGCAATCTTGAGGTGGCAATAGACCGCGCCGAATTTCTGGGCCAGACCCGTCAGGTCAAGGGCCTGGGTGGCCTTGCCCTCGGCCTGGGCGGCGGCGCCGATCAGGTTCGAGATGGTGACCACACCGGTGCCGCCGATGCCGGCGACCATCAGGCCGTAGACCTTGCTCGTGTCGCGGACCGCCGGCTCGGGCAGGTCGGCAAACAGGGCTTCGGCGATCTTGACGCCCTTGCCCTTGGCCAGTTCGCCGCCCTCGACGGTGACGAAGCTGGGGCAGAAGCCGTTGACGCAGGAATAGTCCTTGTTACACGAGGATTGGTCGATCGTGCGCTTGCGGCCGAATTCGGTCTCGAGCGGCTGCACCGACAGGCAATTGGACTGGACCGAGCAGTCGCCGCAGCCCTCGCAGATCCGGTCGTTGATCAGGACCCGGCGGGTTGGCTCCGGTGCCTCCTTCTTGCCCCGGCGGCGGCGCAGTTCGGTGGCGCAGGTCTGCTCGTAGATGATGACCGAAACGCCCGGCTGTTCCCGCAGCATGCGCTGCACGGCTTCCAGCTCCTCCCGGGGGTAGAGGCGGGTGCCGGGCGCGAAGTCGCCGGTGACGAATTTGTCGGGATCGCTGCTGACCACGTTGATGTTGCGGATCGATTCGCCATAGAGCTCGTGGGTGATCTGGGCAACGCTGATCGGCCCGTCGACCGGCTGGCCGCCGGTCATCGCCACGGCGTCATTATAGAGGATCTTGTAGGTGATATTGACCCCGGCGGCCACCGCCTGGCGGATCGCCATCGACCCGGAATGGTACCAGGTGCCGTCGCCGACATTGGCAAAAATATGGGTGTCGTTGAGGAAATGGGCGGCGCCCGCCCAGTTGCCGCCTTCCCCGCCCATATGGGGATAGGTGACGACCTCGCGCTCCATCATGTTGGCCAGCCAGTGGCAGCCGATGCCGGCCAGCTGGTGCGAGCCCTGGGGCACCTTGGTCGAGCTGTTGTGCGGGCAGCCCGAGCAGAAATGGGGCGTCCGGATGACATTGTCGCGCGGCTTGGCCAGTTCGTCCTTCACCCGGCCCAGATAGTCGATCCAGGCGGTCATGGGGTCGGTCCGATGGACCGGCTCAAGCCAGCGGTAAAGCACCTGGGCGATCAGCGCCGGCGACAATTCGCCGTGGGAGGGCAGCCACTCGGCGCCCTCGCCATCGCGCTTGCCGAGAATGCGGGGGCGCCGCTCGGGCGCCATGTTGAACAGGATGTCCTTGACCTGGGGTTCGAGCATGGGCCGGCATTCCTCGATCACCAGCAGCTCTTCGAGGCCATCGGCGAAGCTGCGGATGGCCCCGGCTTCCAGCGGCCAGACCAGGCCGACCTTGAAGATCTCGACCCCGGCGGCGGCCAGCTGGGCGTCGTCGATGCCCAGG
>JAJFJE010000228.1 GCA_021774355.1 Alphaproteobacteria bacterium | reverse complement strand
CGCGGGCGCGCCGGCGCCGGCATCACCCGTTGCCGCCCCTTCCGTACCGACCAGCGAGCCGCTGGAAAAGAGATAAGTCTTGAGCTCTTCGGCAAAGCGGCCGTCGCGGCGGCGCAGCCACTCGATCAGCATGCAGGCATGCTCCTTCTCCTCGTCCCGGTTATGGGCGAGAATCGCGCGCAGTTCGTCGTCGGTCGCACCATCGACCCGCTGGGCGTACCAGTCGACCGCCTCGAGCTCCTCCATCAGGGAAACAATCGCCCGATGTTGATCAATGGTCTCGGGCTTGAGTGTTGCGATGTCCTCGTGCAGGCCTTCGCTGGCCATTGGCGCCTCCTTGCCATGGTCCCCGGCCGGGCTTCGCCGGGGCTCGGATCCGTCCGGGCACAGCATGGCCAGAGCCGGGACCAGAGTCCAGGAGATGCCGATGTCCTGGATGCGGCGGTGGCATCGCCGGCCGGAACGTCGAAGCCGCGGCCCGCGCCGATCTGGCCAAGGCCGGGGTCTCGGCCGACCTGGCGGTGGCCGTCGGCCTGACCGGCATGGGCTTCGATCCCTATCCGGCAAGTCGGTGCCCGTGGAAGGCTGCGGCATCTATCACCTGGAGGGCCTGTTCATGACCCTGCCGCCCCGGTCCTATTGCATCGCCCGGATCAAGCTGATCGACGGCCGCAGCTTCAGGACCGTGGCGAGCGAAGGCATCATCAACCCCAAGACCTCGGACTGGTACCAGTCGATGAATGTCTTCAAGGAGGTGCCGGATGTCCGCTGGACCGACACCACGGTCTACACCCCGGAAGAGCCGGCGAAATGCGGGACCGCGCTGAACCAGGCGCTGGCCGTTGCCGTGCCCTTCACCCTGCGGCGGGTGCGGCTGCTCTAGGGCACCCGGCGGCCCGATCCGTCGCCGTGACCGTCGCGATCAGAGCGTCGTAGGCCGGCAGCGCGCAGCGGCGAAAGTCGTAGCGCCGGCAGGCCCTCAGCCGGGCGTTGCGGCCAAGGAAAAGACGCCGTTCCGGGTCGGCCAGCAACCCGGCAATTGCCTCGACCAGGCCGTCGCGGTCGAAGAAGTCGACCAGCAGCCCGTGTTCGCCATGATCGATCGCCTCTTCGACCGGCGGGGTCCGGGAGGCGACGATGGCGCGGCCAGCGGCCATCGCCTCGACCAGGGACCAGGACAGCACGAAGGGATAGGTCAGATAGGTGTGGACCGTGGTCAGGCGCATCAGGTCGCGATAGGTGGCGAAGGGCAGGCGGCCGGCAAACCAGATGCGCGACAGGTCGAGCCGGTCGCCCAACTCCGCCAGCAGGCGTTGCCGCCAGGACCCGGGGCCCGGGGGGCGGCGGCCGTAATGGACCTCGTCGTCGCCGACGATAACGGTTACCAGGCCGGGCCGACGGCGCTGCAGTTCGGGCAGGGCGCGCATGAAGCAATGAAAGCCGCGCAACGGTTCAAGGCCGCGCGCCACATAGCTCAGGACCTCGTCCCCGGCGGTCACCGTGCGGCCGTCGGGCAGTGTCACCGCGGCCACCGCCTCGGGCGCCAGGGCGTCGGTGTCCACGCCCTCGTGCAGCACGGTGATCGTGCGCCGGACCAGTTCGGGAAACAGCCCGGCCTGCCAGTTGGTCGGGCTGACCGCCGCGGCGGCGGTTTCGAAGGCCAGAAGCGAGGGCAGGTTGCGCAGGCGCAGAAACTCCGTCTCGGCCGGTGCCACCGGGAATTCCGGGTCGAAATCGAGGTCCGCGCCACCGCGGCGATAATAGAACTCCAGAAAGGCCACCACCGGGACCTTGGGGAAGGCATCGTGCAGGAACATGGCGTCGCCCCAGCCGGGATGGACGATCGCGACATCGGGGACAAAGCCGTCATCGGCCAGCCCGCACATCACCTCGGCGGCGGCCCGCCCCCGCCGCACCTGCTGGGCGAACAGATCGACGGGGGCGTAGGGCGGCCCCTGCGGCGGCGGGAAGGCGCCATAGTGATACTGGTCGACCCCGGGCAAGGCGCGCCAGGACGCCGAACAATGCCCCAGGCCGACCACGCGGGTGCCCTCGCGGGCCGCCAGGGCGGCCGCCAGGTTCTTGAACTGCCCGGGAAAATTAGGGTGCAGAAACAGCAGGTTCATGCCCGGCCCGGGGCCCCGGAGGGGGGCTATTTGCTGCGCCGGCCGCGCCCGGCGGCGACCGGTTCGAGCGCGGCCGGCGCGGCCACGGGCGCGGCGGTATCGGCCGGCCGGCGCTGGCCCTTGGCGGCCTCCAGGCATTCGGCATAGGCGTCCAGCATCCATTTCCGGTCGAACACGCGGACCGTGCCGTTCTGCCGGCTGTCCTGCTGCTCCAACTGGGCGAGATAGCGCAGGAGACCAAAGGCGATCAGTTCGGGGCTCTCCCCCGTCAGGTCGAGGGGCCGGTTGCCGCCGCTGCCTTCATCCGTTCGCTGGGCCATTCATTCCTCCTTCATGGCGAAGTCATAGAGATGGTAGATCGGGTCGAGCATGTAGGCCGCGACCGTCCGCTCGCCGGTCTTGATCAGCGCCTCGACCGGCATGCCGGGGATGATGGTGGCGCCGCTGCGGGCCAGGTCGTCGGGGTCCACGGTGATCGTCGCTTCGAACCAGGATTGCTGCTGGCTGGGGTCCTGGAAGCGATCCGCCGAGACCTTGAGGACCGCGCCGCCGATGATCGACATATAGCGCTGGCGATAGGGCAGCAGATGGATCTCCACCGCCTGCCCGGGATGGACCCGCTCGATGTCGTGGGGATCGATCCTGGCCGTGACCACCAGCCGCTCATTCGCCGGGACGATCTCCAGCACCGTATCCCCGGGCACGATCACGGCACCGGGGGAATGGACCTTGAGGCCGAAGACATAGCCTTCCTCGGGGGCCACAAGGTCCGAGCGCTTCAGCCGTTCGCGGGCCGAGACCAGGCGCGGCTCGATCTGGGACATCAGGGCCTCGGCGTCGCCCAGATCCTTGGCCACCGATTCGCGCCACTCCTTGTCGATCTGGGCGATCTGCAACTGCGCCTTGCTGATCTCGTTCTCGGCCCCGGCGATATCGGCAGCCAGCCCGTCCAGGTCGCCCTGCAGGGCGGCCGCCGCCCGTTGCAGGGCAAGGACCCGGGACTTCTCGACATAGCCCTTCTTCAGCAGGCCGGTCAGGCTGTGCAGTTCCTGCCGGATCAGGACCAATTGGTCGCCGGTCGCCCGGGTCTTGCCGCGCAGCCCGACGATCTGCCGGTCATAGCCTTCGATCTGCTGATGCAGCAGGCCGACGCTGCCGGTATAGGCATTGCGGCGGGCCATGAAGAGGTCCTGTTCGCGGTCGATCAGGGCGCGAAATTCCCGGTCGTGCCGGGCCGCGACCTCCGGCGGATAGGCGATGAGGGCGGCCCCGGCCGCCTCGGCCTTCAGGCGGGCCCGCCGGACCATGGTCTGGTCCCGCTGGCTGGCCAGGACCTGGACCTCGGCCGCCGTGTCGGACAGGTCCAGGCGAACCAGCGCCTGGCCCCGGGTGACCCGTTCGCCCTCGCGGACCAGGACCGCGGCGACCGGCCCGCCGTCGCGGTGCTGGACCGCCTTGCGATTGCCTTCCGCGGTGATGTAGCCGGCGGCGGCGGCGGCGCTTGCCACCTTGCCCCAGGCCGCCCAGCCGCCCAGGCCGCCGCCCAGCAGGACCAGGGCGGCCACCCCCCCGAGGATCAGGGCGCGGGGGGAATCGCGGCCGGCCGCCGGCGCCCCGGGCCAGTCGGCGACGTCGGGCCGGGCGGTCACGGCGCCGCCCCGCTCGACAGGTCGATCTGGCCGCCGGGGATCACGCTGACCTGCTGGCTCGGCCGCATGCGCTGCATGATCGCGGCGGTGGGACCGCTGGCGACCAGGGTGCCGTCGCGCAGATGGCTGAGATTGTCGAGGTTGCGCAGCAGATTGGGCCGGTGGGATACCATCACCACGGTGGTCCCCTGGTCGCGGAGCGCGGCGACGCAGGCCATCAGCCGTGTTTCGCCGGGACCGTCGAGGTTGGAATTGGGCTCGTCCAGGACGACCAGGCTGGGGGCGCCGATCACCGCCCGGGCGAGACCGATCATCTGGCGCTGGCCGCCCGAGATGGGGTGGCCACCCTCGCCCACCGGGGTGTCGTAGCCCAGGGGAAGCCGGACGATGATGTCGTGGGCGCCGGACTGGCGCGCGGCAGCGATGATCGCCGTTTCGTCGAACTGGCCGAACCGGCCGATATTGTCGGCCGCGGTGCCCGCCAGCAGGCAGACCTCTTGCGGCAGGTAGCCGATATGGCAACCCAGAGCGTTACGGTCCCAGTTGACCAGATCGGCGCCGTCGACCCGGACATGGCCGAAGGTCGCCGACAGATTGCCGATCAGCAGCCGCACCAGGGTCGATTTTCCCGACCCCGACGGACCGACAATGCCATGGGTGGTGCCGGCGGCAATCTCGACATTGATGTTGCGCAGGATGGTCCGGGCGCTGCCCGGGATGCCGTAGGTCACGCCGGAAAAGGTCACCCGGCCGGCCGGCTTGGGCAGGACCATCCCGGCCGCCCTGGCCGGCACCTCGGCCAATAGGAGATTCAGGCGGTGCAGCGATTGTTCGGCCCGCTGGTGGGTCTCCCAGCCCCGCACCAGGGCATCGATCGGCTGCATGGCATAGCGGAACAGGATGGTGCCCATGAAGGCGACCACCATGGGCACATTGGCTTCGATGATGCGCAACACGCCGCTGCCCAGGATGGCCCCCTGGGCGACCATTTCGCCGGCCGCCATCGCGGCCGCCACCAGGCCGCCGCGCCCGGCCGATTTCAACTGGGCGGCGATCGCCTGGTCCCGGATGGTCCGCCAGCGGGCCAGGACGCCCGGCAGGATGCCCATGGGCAGGACCGCTTCCGCGCTGCGCAAATTGGCCTCGATGAAGCGGTGGGAGTCGCTGGCGGTGCGGTTGGCCTCGGCCAGGGTGCCCCGGGTCAGGAGATAATTGGCGATCACCAGGCTGGCCAGGACCACCATGCTGACCGCGGCGACGGTGCCGATCACCCAATCGACGGAATAGAGCACGGCCAGATAGAGCCCGCTCCACGGCAGGTCGGCCTTTGTCTGGAAGCCGCGGCCGCACAGGTCGAACCGCACGGCATCAAGATCGCGCAGAATCTGCGCGCCCGTCTCGCCCCGGCGGGTGCCGGAGCGCTCCAGCAGCGCGGCGCAGACCCGGCCGGCCAGCAGCCGGTCGACCCGGGCCGGGGCCCGGGCCCGCAGGGCGGTCCGCCACCAGGTGAAAATGGCCTGGGAGACCACGGCCAGGGCGAAGCCGGGGCTGAGGACCACCCG
>JAJFJE010000227.1 GCA_021774355.1 Alphaproteobacteria bacterium | reverse complement strand
CCGGGGTCCTACCGCGTATCTCGAAGCGCTGAACGCGGAGCAGCGGGACGCGGTGGAGAGCCTCGAGGGGCCGCTTCTCGTGCTGGCCGGCGCCGGCACCGGCAAGACCCGGGTGCTGACCACCCGCATCGCCCATCTGCTCGGCACCGGCCGGGCCTGGCCGGGGCAGATCCTGGCCGTTACCTTCACCAATAAGGCGGCGCGGGAGATGCAGCAGCGCATCACCGGGGTGATCGGTGGCGCGGCCGAGGGCCTGGCCTGGCTCGGCACCTTTCATTCCATCGCTGCCCGCATTCTGCGCCGCCATGCCGAGCTGGTGGGTCTCAGGCCCAATTTCACGATCCTCGACATGGACGACCAACTGCGCCTGCTGAAGCAGTTGATTCAGGCCGACGGGCTGGACGAGAAGCGCTTTCCGCCGCGCGTGGTGGCCGGCCTGATCGATCGCTGGAAGAACCGGGCCCTGACCCCTGACAAGCTGTCGGCCGAAGACGACGAGGCCCTGCCCAAGGGCGGCGGACGGCGCCTCTACACCGCCTATCAGGAGCGCTTGAAAACCCTCAACGCCGCCGATTTCGGCGATCTTCTGCTGCACACCATCACCCTGTTCCAGACTCATCACGAGGTCCTGGAGGCCTGGCAGCGGCGCTTCCGCTACATCCTGGTGGACGAATACCAGGACACCAATGTCGCGCAATATCTGTGGCTGCGCCTGCTGGCGGCGCGCTGGCGCAACCTGTGCTGCGTCGGCGACGACGACCAGTCGATCTATGGCTGGCGCGGTGCCGAGGTCGGCAACATCCTGCGCTTCGAAAGCGACTTTCCGGGTGCCACGATCATCCGGCTGGAGCGCAACTACCGCTCGACCGGGCATATTCTCGGCGCGGCCTCGGGGCTCATCGCCGCCAATCAGGGGCGCTTGGGCAAGACCCTGTGGACCGAGGCCGACGGCGGCGAAAAGGTCCAGGTCGCCGGCTATTGGGACGGCGAGGAAGAGGCGCGAGAGGTGGCCGCCCAGATCGAGGCCGAGCAGCGCGCCGGGCGGACGCTGCGCAGCATCGCCATTCTGGTCCGCGCCGGCCACCAGACCCGGGCCTTCGAGGAACGCTTCGTCGCCATCGGCCTGCCCTACCGGGTGATCGGCGGCCCGCGCTTCTACGAGCGGCAGGAGATCCGCGACGCCATGGCCTATTTGCGGGTGGTCGCCCAACCGGATGACGACCTGGCGTTCGAGCGCATCGTCAATGTCCCCAAGCGCGGCCTGGGCGATGCCGCCGTGCAGACCGTGCACCGGTTGGCCCGCGACCGCGGCCTGTCGCTGTGCCGGGCGGCCGAGCAACTGGTCGAAAGCGACGAGATGAAGCCGCGCCCGCGCAGCGCCCTGCGCGACCTGCTGGCCAATTTCGCCCGCTGGCGGGCCCAGGGCACCGACCAGCCCCACCCCGAACTGGCCGAGACGATCCTTGAAGAAAGCGGCTACGTCGCCATGTGGCAGGCGGACAAGACGGCAGAGGCGCCGGGCCGGCTGGACAATCTGAAGGAGTTGATCAACGCCCTGTCGGGCTTCGAATCGCTCGGCGCCTTTCTCGACCATGTCGCCCTGGTGATGGAACTCGAGAATGCCCGGGACGCACCCCTCGACATGGTCTCGCTGATGACCCTGCACGGCGCCAAGGGGCTGGAATTCCCGGTGGTCTTCCTGCCCGGCTGGGAGGAAGGCCTGTTTCCCAGCCAGCGGGCGCTTGACGAGACCGGCCTCGCCGGCCTCGAGGAAGAACGCCGGCTGGCCTATGTCGGGCTGACCCGGGCACGGGAAAAGGCCCTGGTCAGCCATGCCGCCAACCGCCGCATCTTCAACCAGTGGCAGAGCGCCATTCCCTCGCGCTTCATCGCCGAGCTGCCTGCCGAGCATGTGACGGCAACCGCCCGCCCCGGGCTTTGGGGCGCGCCGGACGACCGCGGCGTCGGCAGTGCCCTGCGCGAACCGGATGTCTATGGCAGCAGGCCGGTCAGCCCCGGCTGGCGGCGGGCGACCGAAGCGCGGGCTCGCGACCCCCTGGGGCGCAATCCGTCCTTCGACGACCGGGTCATCGAACTGGACGCGGAGACCCTGGCCTCGGACGCCGCCGAAGCCGGCTTTGCCCGGGGCGAGCGGGTCTTCCACCAGAAGTTCGGCTATGGCCGGGTCACCGGGGTCGAGGGCAACAAGCTCGACATCGCCTTCGACAAGGCCGGCGACAAGAAGGTCATCGCCAGCTTCGTGCGGCGGCCATGACAGCACTCGGCAGCGGCCTGATCGAGGCCCGGATGATCGTTCCGGCCGCGGCCGTGACGACCTTCGAACTGATGCTGGCCGACGCGGTTCTGGCCTTGACCAGCTTCGAGATCGGCGACGGCCGGGCATGGTCGGTCGAGGCCTTGCTCGCACCCGGCGGCGACCAGGGCGCGTTCGCCGCCTGCGTCGCCCAGGCGGCGGCGATCGCGGCGATTCCCGAGCCCGACCTTGCCTGGCGCCTGGTGCCCCAGAACGACTGGGTCAGCGAGACCCAGAAATTGCTCTCGCCCCTGCAACTGGGGCGCTTCTGGGTCCATGGCCGGGACCATCGGGGCGCCGCCCCGGCCGGCTGCCTTGCCCTGGAGATCGAGGCGGGCCTCGCCTTCGGCACCGGGCGTCACGCCACCACCAGCCTGTGCCTGGATGCCCTGAGCGATCTCGCCCGGCAGCGGCGGCACATTGCGGGCCTGCTCGACGTCGGCTGTGGCAGCGGCATTCTGGCCATGGCCGGCGCCCGGCTGTGGCCGGGCCTGGTGGTCGCCAGCGACCTCGACCCGGTGGCCGTGCGCACCGCCCGGGCCAATGCCCGGATCAACGGCCTGAGCCGCCGGCTGCGCCTTGCCGTCGCCGATGGGGTCCAGGCCCCCGCCATTGCGTGCCATGCCCCCTATGAGATCGTGGTCGCCAACATCCTGGCGCCGCCGCTGATCGCCATGGCCCGGCCCCTGGCGGCAAGCGTCGCCCCCGGGGGAGTTCTGATCCTGTCCGGCCTGCTGGTCACCCAGGAACAAGCCGTGTTCCAGGCCTACCGCGCCCAGGGGCTGCATCTGCGCCAGCGCT
>JAJFJE010000226.1 GCA_021774355.1 Alphaproteobacteria bacterium | reverse complement strand
CCAGGGCCGTGCCCACCGTCGCGGTCTCGACTACCAGCGCATCGACATCGAGCGGGTGATTGTTTTCGGCATTGGCGATGGCGCTTTCCAGCACCTTCTTGACATCGCGGGCGGCGTGCTTCTTCGAGAAGGTCAGTTCGGCGAGCGCAGTCGACACCGCCTTGCCGCGGATCTGCTGCGCCAGCAGATTCACCTTGCGGGTGGAACTGCCGATCATCCGGCCGATCGCGATGGCCTGGTCGTCGCCCACCCGGCGCGGGTTCTTGGCCTTGCCCATGGCTTACTTCCTCTTCGCCTTCTTGTCGGCCGAGTGGCCGTAGAAGGTGCGGGTCGGCGAAAACTCGCCGAGCTTGTGACCGACCATGTCCTCATTGACCTGCACCGGCACGAACTTGTGGCCGTTATGCACGCCGAAAGTCAGGCCGACGAACTGGGGCAGAATGGTGGAGCGGCGCGACCAGGTCTTGATCACTTCCTTGCGGCCCGCATTGCGGGTCGTCTCCGCCTTTTTCAAAAGGTAGCCGTCGACGAACGGACCTTTCCATACCGAACGAGTCACCGTCGACCTCCGTTACTTCTTTTTCGCGTGGCGCGAGCGGGCGATGAAAGCATCGGTCCGCTTATTGTTACGGGTGCGCGCGCCCTTGGTCGGCTTGCCCCACGGGGTCACCGGATGACGGCCGCCCGAGGTACGGCCTTCACCGCCGCCATGGGGGTGGTCGATCGGGTTCATCGCGACGCCGCGCACCGACGGGCGGATACCCATCCAGCGGGCGCGGCCGGCCTTGCCGAGCTTGACGTTCTGGTTATCCGGGTTGGACACGGCGCCAATCGACGCCATGCACTCGCCGCGCACCAGGCGCTGCTCGCCCGACGACAGGCGCAGGATGCAATAGGCACCATCGCGGCCGACGATCTGGGCGTAGGTCCCGGCAGAACGGGCAATCGCGCCGCCCTTGCCGATCTTCAGCTCAATATTGTGCACGATCGTTCCGATCGGCACGTTCTTCAGCGGCGCGGCATTGCCCGGCTTCACGTCGACCCGCTCGGCGGCGATCACATTGTCGCCAATGCCCAGGCGTTGCGGCGCCAGGATATAGGCCAGCTCGCCGTCCGCATAACGGATCAGGGCAATGAAGGCGGTGCGGTTGGGATCATATTCGATCCGTTCCACCGTCCCCGCCACATTGTATTTGCGGCGCTTGAAATCGACCAGGCGATAGGCCCGCTTGTGGCCCACCCCCCGGCGCCGCATGGTGATGCGGCCGTGGTTGTTGCGTCCCGCCTTCTCGTGCAGGCCTTCGGTCAAGGTCTTGACCGGCTTGCCCTTGTAAAGGCCGGAGCGGTCGATCAGCACCGTGCCGCGCAGAGACGGCGTCACGGGGCGGAAGGTCTTCAGCGCCATGCTCAGATCCCCGTCGTCACGTCGATGGTGTGGCCTTCGGCCAGCGTGACCATCGCTTTCTTATAATCCGGCCGCTTACCCAGCCGGCCGCGGAACCGCTTGGTCTTGCCTTCGACGCGCAGCGTGTTGACCGCCCGCACCGAAACCTTGAACAGGGCCTCGACCGCCGCCTTGATCTCGGGCTTGGTCGCCGACAGCGGCACCTTGAACGTCACCTGATTATGCTCCGAACCGCGGGTCGACTTTTCAGTCAGGACCGGCGACAGGATCATGTCGAAATGCTTGAGCGTGCTCATTTCAGGCGCGCCTCCAGGCTTTCCACGGCAGCCCGGGTCAGCACCAGCGTGTCGCGACGGAGGATGTCGTAGACATTGGCGCCGACCGTGGGCAGCACATCGATATGCGGAATGTTGCGGGCGGCGCGGCCAAAGCCTTCCTCGATCGCGGCATCGACGATCAGCGCCGAAGCCCAGCCGAGCCGGTCGAACTTCGCCTTCAGCACCTTGGTCTTGGCCTGCTCCAGCGTGGCCACGTCAAGAATGACCAGCTGGCCGGCCCGCGCCTTCGCCGACAGGGCGTTGCGCAGGGCGAGCTTGCGCACCTTCTTGGTCAGGTCGAAGGCATGGCTGCGCACCACCGGGCCCATGGTCTTGGCGCCGCCGCGAAACTGGCTGGCCTTCTTCGACCCGTGGCGGGCATGACCGGTGCCCTTCTGCTTGTACATCTTCTTGGTGGTCGCGGTGATTTCGCCCGTGGTCTTCACCCGGTGCGTGCCCGCCTGGCGCTTGGCCAGTTGCCACAGCACCATGCGGTGCAGGATGTCCTGCCGCGGCTCCAGACCGAACACCTCGTCGGCAAGGTCGATCGACCCTGCCACCCCGGCGTCCAGCGTCGTGATATCGGCTTTCATGTCTCAGCCCTCTGCAGCCGCCGGCGCCGCCGGCGCAACGGCCTTCAGCCCCGCGGGACGCGGCAGGTTATCCGGCTGCTTGACCTTGACGGCGTCGCGCACCAGCACATAGGAACCCTTGGCCCCGGGAATGGCGCCCCTGATCATCAGCAGGCCGCGTTCGCCATCAACCTTGGCAACCACCAGATTCTGCACGGTGACCCGTTCGGCACCCAGATGGCCAGCCATCTTCTTGCCGCGGAAGGTCTTGCCCGGATCCTGGCGCTGGCCGGTCGAACCGGCGCTGCGGTGGCTGACCGACACGCCGTGGGTGGCGCGCAGCCCGCCGAAGTTCCAGCGCTTCATGACGCCGGCAAAGCCCTTGCCGATGCTGGTGCCGGTGACGTCGACCTTCTGGCCTTCCAGGAAGTGCTCGGCCGACAGCTCGGCGCCGATCTCCAGCATCGAGTCCAGGTCGACGCGGAACTCGATCAGCTTGCGCTTCGGCTCCACCCCGGCCTTGGCGAACTGACCGCGCAACGGCTTGGTCACGTTCTTGATCTTGGGCGTGCCGGTGCCCAGTTGCACGGCGGTGTAGCCGTCGGTTTCCATGGTACGGCGGCCGACCACCTGCAGCCCGTCGAGCTGCAGCACGGTCACCGGTACGTGGGAGCCGTCGGCGCCGAAGAGCCGCGTCATCCCCATTTTTTTTGCGATCAAGCCGGAACGCATGATGTCACCCTCAGAGCTTGATCTCGACATCGACGCCAGCCGCAAGGTCGAGCTTCATCAAAGCGTCGACGGTTTGCGGGGTGGGATCGACGATGTCGAGGAGGCGCTTGTGAGTCCGCATTTCGAACTGCTCGCGGCTCTTTTTGTCGATGTGCGGCGAACGCAGCACGGTGAATTTCTCGATCCTTGTCGGCAGCGGGATCGGGCCCCGCACGCGCGCGCCGGTCCGCTTCGCCGTATTGACGATCTCGCTTGTCGACTGGTCGAGCACGCGATGATCAAACGCCTTCAGGCGGATGCGGATGTTTTGACTGTCCATCTCGATTGTCCTCGGAGCGGTCGCTGCCGGTTTACTTCAGGATGGAGGAGACGACGCCGGCGCCGACGGTACGGCCGCCTTCGCGAATGGCGAACCGCAGACCCTCGTCCATGGCGATGGGGGCGATCAGTTCGACCTCCATGGCGACATT
>JAJFJE010000225.1 GCA_021774355.1 Alphaproteobacteria bacterium | reverse complement strand
CGGCCTGTGGCTGGGGCCCCTGGGGCTCGGTCTGGCGCTGCTGGTGGCCGCCCTGATCACCCTGCCGCTGGCGCTGCTGGTGCGCCAGGGCGGCGATGCGCCCTTCGGCCCCGGTCTCGCCATCGGTATCGGCGCGCTGGTTCTGCTGGGCGCGCCCGTGATGTAGCATCGCGACACGGAGGGTATCCCATGGTCGTCGCCATCCCCTATCGCCGCGCGATGCACTTCAGCTACGGCAAGCTGGAACCGGTCGCCCCCGGCCTGCGCCGCATCGTCGCCCGCAACCCGTCGCCGTTCTCGTTCCACGGCACCGGCACCTATGTGGTCGGCGCCGGCGAGGTGGCGGTGATCGATCCCGGCCCCCTGCTGCCCGACCACGTCGCCGCGCTGCTCGACGGCCTGGGCGATGAAAAGATACGCCACATCCTGGTGACCCATACCCATGTCGACCATTCCCCCGCCACCGCCCTGCTGCAGGCGGCAACCGGCGCGCCCAGCCACGGCTTCGGTCCCCACGGCGGCCGGCCGGCCGCCGCTGGCGAGGTCGAGGTCGAGGAGGGTGGCGACCGCGACTTCGTACCCGATATCCGGCTGGGCGACGGCGACGTCGTGGCCGGCCCCGGTTACACCATCGAAGCCTTGCACACGCCGGGTCACACCTCGAACCACCTGTGCTTCGCCTGGCGCGAGCCGGGCATCCTGTTCACCGGCGACCATGTCATGGGCTGGTCGACCAGCGTCGTCAGCCCGCCCGACGGCGACATGGCCGATTACCTCGCCTCGCTGCGCCGGCTGCTCGGCCGGGACGACCGGGTCTACTGGCCGACCCATGGTCCGGCGATCACCGCGCCGCGGCCCCATGTCGAGGCCTTCCTGGCCCACCGGGCAGAGCGCGAGCGGCAGATCCTCGACGCCCTGGCGCGGGGGCCCGCGACCATTGCCGAACTGGTGCCGCAGATCTATCTCGGGCTGGCGCCCGGCCTCCATGCCGCGGCCGCCCGCTCGATGCTCGCCCACCTGCTCCAGGCCCATGACGAGGGCCGGGTCGCGGCCGCGGGCGATCCCGGTCTGGGCGCCCGCTGGTGGCTGGCCTGAGGTCATGACCGAAGACAGCCTGATCGATTTGCTGGACGGGGTTCCCCTGTTTGCCGAACTGGACCAGGCGGCCAAGCGCAGCCTGGCCGCCGAAGCCGCCTGGTTCAGCCTGCCCGGCGGCGCGTCCCTGTTTGTCGAAGGTGACCCCGGCGACGCCCTCTATGTCGTGCTGCGCGGCAGCCTGGTGGTGACCCGGCAGATGGCCGACGGCAGCCGCCGGCGCCTGGCCCGGGTCTATGCCGGGGAAACCGTCGGGGAGATGAGCCTGATGACCGGCCGGGACCGCTCGGCCATGGCGGTGGCGGAGCGGGATTGCGAGATCCTCCATCTTTCGAAGGCGGTGTTCGAGACCCTGGTGCTGGCCTATCCGGCGGCCATGCTCGGCATGACCCGGCAGATCGTCCGCCGTTTCGAGGTCGCCCAGAGTGCAAAAGGCCCAGCAAGCCTGCGCCCGCGCAGCTTCGCCCTGCTGCCGATCGGGCCGATGGGCGGTTTCGCCATGTTCAGCCACCACCTGGCCACAGCCCTGTGCGATCACGGCCGGACCCGGCTGGTCGATGGCGACGAGGCGGCCGAGGAGACGACCGACTGGTTTCACCGGATCGAAACCGCCCACGACTACGTGCTCTATCGCGGCGACGCGGCGGCAAGCCCGTGGTCCCAGCTATGCCTGCGCCAGGCCGACATGGTAATTCTGGTGGCCGAGGCGACGGTCGGCGATCCGCGCTGCCGCCACCCGCTTGAGGAACTGGCCGCCGCGCGGCATTTGCCGACCGACCTGGTGCTGCTGCAACCGCCCGGCCTCGCCATGCCCAGCGATACCAGTCACTGGCTGGGCGGCCGGACCCTCGATGCCCATCACCATATCCGCATCGGCAAGCCGGCCGATGCCGCACGCCTGGCCCGGCAACTGGCCGGCAAGGCGACCGGCCTGGTGCTGTCGGGCGGCGGCGCCCGCGGCTTTGCCCATGTCGGGGCGGCCCGGGCGCTGCGCGAGGCGGCGATCGCCGTCGACCAGATCGGCGGCTGTTCGATCGGCGCCGTCATCGGCGCCGGGCTGGCGGCCCAGTGGCCGCTCGACGCCCTGACCGCGCAGCTGCGCGCGGCCTTCGTCCGGACCAGCCCGGTGAACGACCTGACCGTGCCGGTGGTTGCCCTGACCAGCGGCCACAAGGTCACCGGCCTGCTGCGCCAGGCCTTTGGCGAGTTGCGGATCGAGGATCTCTGGCTGCCCTTCTTCTGCGTCTCCACCAACCTGTCGTCGGGCGTCCTCGCGGTCCATCGCCGCGGCTTGTTGTGGCAATGGCTGCGCGCCAGTGTTGCCATTCCGGGAATCATGCCGCCCTGGGTCGCCAATGGCGAGCTCTATGCCGATGGCGGCGTTCTGGACAATCTGCCGGTCGGGCCGATGCGCCAGGCGGCGCGCGGCGCGGTGATCGCCGTCGATGTCGGCGAGGCAATCGCCTTTTCCGCCGCCGATCCGATGCCCTATGGCAACTGGTTCGATCGCCTGGTGTTCCGCCGGCGCGCCCATATGCCCAATATCTTCCAGATCCTGCTCCGTGCCGGGACCCTGAAATCGGTGGACGGCCTGCCGCCGGACCATGGCGCCGACCTCTACCTGGTGCCGCCGGTCGAGGGGGTCGATTTCCTGAATTGGCGGGCTTTCGACCGGGCCGTCGACCTGGGCTATCGCTTTACCTGCGCGGCCCTGGGCGGAAACGAGGCCGCGGCGGCGCTCGCCGCGCCCGACCATGGGAGGGACCGGTGATCGGCCGGCCGGATCGCCCGGCCCGGGGGCCGGGGCCGGTTGTGCCGCGGCCCGGCGCCCTGTAGGGTCTCGTTGTCGATTCGTTCCGGACCGCGGGCATTTGCCCCGTCCCGCAACCGCCCGAGGTCGCCATGGCCCATTCGGCCGGCTCCATCTCTTCCCGGTCAGGTCTTCTGCCGGCCAGTCTTGCCCTGGTGCTGCGCCGCCGGCTGGGCGAACTGTGCGGCCTTGCCCTGTTTGCGGCGGCCACCACCGCGGCTCTCGCCCTGGTCAGCTACCGCGCCAGCGATCCCAGCTTCAACGCCGCCACCGACCAGCCGGTGCGCAATCTGGTCGGTCTGGTGGGGGCCCATGGGGCCGATCTGGCACTGCAATGGCTGGGCCTGGCGGCGGCCCTGGTTCCGGTGATTCTGGGCGCCTGGGGCTGGCGCTGCTTTTCCCATCGGGGGCTCCCCTATCTGTGGCTCAACCTGCTGCTGGCGCCCCTCGCCCTGGTGCTCGCCGCGGCCACGGCCGCGGGCTTCCCGCGACCCGTCGACTGGCCCTTCGGCAGCGGCCTGGGCGGGGTGGCCGGCGACCTGCTCGGCCAGCACACCGCCAGTCTGGGGCAGGGCCTGGGGCTCGCCGGCCCTGCCGGGGTCGTGGTGCTGGGTCTGCTGGCCCTGCTGCTGCTGGTCCCCGCCATGGGCCTGGCCCTCGGCGAGTGGGCCGCCCTCGGCCGCATGATGCGCCGGACGGCCGGCTTTGCTGCCTGGGCCGGCGGCAGCCTCGGCCGCCGCCTGGGCCTGGCCGGCAGCCGGTTGCCACGGCTGCAGTTCGGCCGTCGGGCAGGGTCTGCGGACGAGCCGCCGGCAAGCGGCCGGCGGCGGCGCGAGCGGGTGGCGCCCGAATTGGTCCCGGCCGGGCACACCGAGCCGCCGGCTGCGGTGGCGACGCCGGCCAAGCGCCGGGTGGCGGCGGCGCCAGTCGCGGCCAGGCCGAGCAAGCGCGCCGTGGCCGAGGACCAGGCGGCGCTCGACCTGGGCGGCGGCGGCGACGGCTACCAATTGCCGCCCCTGGGCCTGCTGCAAAAGCCCAAGCAGACCGTCGCCAAGGTCGATGAGGAGGCGCTGGAGGCCAATGCCCGGCTGCTGGAAAGCGTGCTCGACGATTTCGGCGTGCGCGGCCAGATCACCAAGGTGCGGCCCGGCCCGGTGGTCACGCTCTACGAATTGGAGCCCGCGCCGGGAACCAAGTCCTCGCGGGTGATCGGCCTGGCCGACGACATCGCCCGCTCGATGAGCGCCATTTCGGCCCGCGTGTCCGTGGTCCCCGGGCGCAATGCCATGGGCATCGAACTGCCCAACCCGCGCCGCGAGATCGTCTTCCTGGCCGAGCTTCTGTCCGCCCAGGATTATGAAAAGACCTCGGCGACCCTGACCCTGGCCCTGGGCAAGGACATTGCCGGCGCGCCGGTGGTCGCCGACCTGGCCCGGATGCCCCATCTGCTGGTCGCCGGGACCACCGGCTCGGGCAAGTCGGTGGCGATCAACACCATGATCCTGTCGCTGCTCTACCGGCTGCCGCCCGACCAGTGCAAGCTGATCCTGATCGACCCCAAAATGCTCGAACTCTCGGTCTATGAGGGGATTCCCCACCTCCTGGCGCCGGTGGTGACCGAGCCGGGCAAGGCGGTCGTCGCCTTGAAATGGACGGTCCGGGAGATGGAGGACCGCTATCGCAAAATGTCGCGCCTTGGGGTGCGCAATATTGCCGGCTACAACGCCCGGATCGCCGAGGCGCGGAACAGGGGCGAAGAGTTGAAGCGCTCGGTGCAGACCGGCTTCGATGTCGCCACGGGCAAGCCGGTGTTCGAGGAACAGGCCCTGCCGCTCGAGCCGCTGCCCTTCATCGTGGTCGTGGTCGATGAGTTCGCCGACCTGATGATGGTCGCCGGCAAGGATATCGAAGGGGCGATCCAGCGCCTGGCCCAGATGGCCCGGGCCGCCGGCATCCACCTGATCCTGGCCACCCAACGGCCCTCGGTCGACGTCATCACCGGCACCATCAAGGCCAATTTCCCGACCCGCATCTCGTTCCAGGTGACCAGCAAGATCGACAGCCGGACGATCCTGGGCGAGCAGGGCGCCGAACAGCTGCTGGGCCAGGGCGACATGCTCTATATGGCCGGCGGCGGGCGTGTCACCCGCGTCCACGGGCCGTTCTGCTCGGACGGCGAGGTCGAGGCGGTGGTCGCCTTCCTCAAGGCCCAGGGTACGCCGGCCTATCTCGACGCCGTAACCGAGGAGCTCGACGAGGTCGACCTGGCCGAGGGCGGCTTCGGCGGCGGCGGGGGCAGCGGCGACGACCTCTACGACAAGGCGGTGGCACTGGTCGCCCGCGAAGGCAAGGCCTCGACCAGCTTCATCCAGCGCCATCTGCAGATCGGCTATAACCGCGCCGCCCGCATCATCGAGCAGATGGAGGATGCGGGAATCGTCGGCAAGCCCAATCATGTCGGCAAGCGCGAGGTCCTGATCAACGAGGCCGGCGAGCGCATTCTCTAGGGCATTGGCGGAATGAGGGTCATTCCGCCAATGCCCTAAGGTGTTGCAGCACCGCATCGTCAGACGGCGACCCGGAATCCACGTCGCCTGAAGATGCGCCAAGGCCCCCGGCCATGCCCGCTGGTGATGGGTTCCATGGCGAATGACGGGGATACAGGCCGGTCCGGCCCGGCTAGCCTGGGCGAAACAGCCGGGGGAGGCGTTGCGTGGCCGATATCGTATTGATTCACGGCGCCTGGCATGGCGGCTGGTGCTGGGACAAGGTGGCGGCGGCGCTGACCGCCCGCGGCCACCGGGTGCTGGCGCCGACCCTGATCGGCATGGCCGAACGGCAGGGCGAACTGCACCGCGCCATCGGCCTGGTCGCCCAGGCCGACGATGCCGTCGCGGCGCTCGGCGCGGCCGGCCTTGGCGAGGTGACCCTGGTCGCCCATTCCTATGGCGGCATGGTGGCAACGGTGATGGCAGATCGCCTGCGGCCGCGGGTCCGCCAGCTGGTCTATCTCGATGCCATGGTCCCGCGCAATGGCGAGCGGGTGGCCGACTATACCGGGCCGCGGGCCGCGGCCGCCCGGGACAAGGCCGCCACCCAGGGCGATGGCTGGCTGGTGCCGCCGATGCTGACCGCTGCCCAGCTCGGCCTCGATCCGGCCGCGCCGGAAACCGCAAAGGTGCTGGCCCGGCTGACGCCCCAGCCTCTGCTCTGCCTGACCGAGCCGGCACCCCTGACCCAGCCGCCGGTCGCCGCGCGCAGCTATGTCTATTGCGCGGTCCAGCCGCTGGGCATTTTCGAACGGTTCCGCGATGCCGCCCGGGCCGATCCGGCAGCCTGGCGCTATTTCGAACTGGCCACCGGCCATGATTGCATGCTGACCATGCCCGGAACCGTCGCCGGGCTGATCGACGACCTGGCCGCGCCGCCCTGACACCCAGGGTCGGAACATCGCCCGGCCGGCGGGGTTGGTCGGAAGGATCGCCTATTGCGTCCGGTGCGGATGGCGACCATCTAGAAGTGAAATACCCGAAGGTCGACCGCCCATGGTTCCGTCCCGCCGCAGTCTGTTCGCCCTGGTGGCTGGCGCCGCCCTCCTGCCCCTGGTGGGCGCGCGTGCCGCCAGTGCCGCGTTCAGCGATCTCGATCGGCGCGATATCCACCGGGCCGAACAATTGCTCGACGGCATCACCAGCCTGAAGGCCCGCTTCACCCAGGTCGATTCCAGCGGCGGGGTGGCCGCGGGCACGTTCTATCTGCGCCGTCCCGGGCGCATGCGCTTTGAATATGACGCCCCCTCGCCCCTGCTGATGGTGGCCGACGGCACCTGGCTCATCGTCTATGACAAGGAGATCCGGCAGGTCGACCGCTACCCCCTGGGGGCCACCCCGATCGGCGTGCTGACCCGGGACCGCATCAAGCTGGACCAGGGGCTCGATCTCCTGGGGGTGGTGCGCGACAAGGGCGCCTTCGGCATCAAGCTGACCGACGAGGACCATAAGGATGAGGGCCAGCTGATCCTGATCTTCACCGATTCGCCCCTCGAATTCCGCCAATGGCAGGTGCTGGACGCCCAGGGCACCACCACGGTGTTCACCCTCGACCAGGTCCAGACCGGGCTGGACCTCTCGCCCAGCCTGTTCGTCTTCCAGGACCCGCCGGGTGCGACCCGGTCCCGCCACGACCGGGGCTGATCGCGACCCCGGCTGATCGCGCCCCCGGCGGTGGCCGGACCCGGCCGCCACCATCACGCGTGCCTTTCCAGGCGCTCTGCGCAATCATGGGTCAGGAACCCTGTCGAGGAGCGCCGGGATGGTGTTGGAGGAGTGGCTGCGCGAGCGTGGCATCACCGAGGTGGAATGTCTGGTGCCCGATCTCTCCGGGATCGCCAGGGGCAAGATCCTGCCCACCCCGAAATTCGTCAAAAGCCAGACGGACACGTCGCTGCGCCTGCCGGAAGCGATTTTTTCCCAGATCGTCACCGGCAATTTCATCGATTCCGAGGTCACCGACCCGACCGAGCCGGACATTATCCTGAAGCCTGACCTGGACACCCTGTCCGTGGTGCCGTGGTATGACGACCCGACGGCCCAGGTCATCAATGATTGCCTCTATCGCGACGGCCGGCCGGTCGCCATCGCCCCGCGCCAGGTGCTGCGCCGGGTCATCGGCCTCTACGAGGCCCAGGGCTGGAAGGCGATCGTCGCGCCCGAGCTGGAATTCTACCTGTGCGCCAAGAACATCGATCCGGACTACCCGCTGCAGCCACCGATCGGCCGCTCCGGCCGGGCCGAGACCGGCAGCCAGTCCTATGGCATCGACGCGGTCAACGAGTTCGATCCGATCTTCGAGGATGTCTATAAATTCTGCGAAACCCAGGAGTTGGACGTCGATACCCTGATCCACGAGGCGGGCCGCGCCCAGTGCGAGATCAACTTCAACCACTCCGATCCGATGACCATGGCCGACCAGGCCTTCCTGTTCAAACGCACGGTGCGCCAGGCGGCCCTGAAACATGGCGTCTATGCCACCTTCATGGCCAAGCCCTATGAAGGCGAGCCGGGCAGTGCCATGCATATCCACCAGTCGATCGTCGACGCCAAGACCGGGCGCAACCTGTTTGCCGACGACGAGGGCAAGGACACCCCCCTGTTCTATGCCCATATCGCCGGGCTGCAGAAATTCCTGCCGGCGGCAATGCCGCTGATCGCGCCCAACGTCAATTCCTACCGCCGCCTGACCCGCTACTACTCGGCGCCGATCAATCTCCATTGGGGACGGGAGAATCGCACCGCCGGGTTGCGCGTTCCGGAATCCGTGGCCGCGGCCCGCCGGGTGGAGAACCGCGTCCCCGGCGCCGATGCCAATCCCTATCTGGGCATTGCGGCGTCGCTGGCTTGCGGCTATCTGGGGATGATCCAGGGCCTCGAACCGACCGATCCGATCACG
>JAJFJE010000224.1 GCA_021774355.1 Alphaproteobacteria bacterium | reverse complement strand
CAGTCGCCTTTCAGATAGACGATCCCGCGCTGCGCCATCAGGCCGCTGACCGCCGGGCCGCTTAGGGCTACCCGCTCGTTGACCAGGCAGGTGATGCACCAGGCCGCCGTCAGATTGACGAAGACCGGACGGCCCGCAGCGCGCAGTTCGGCAAGGCGTGCCTCGCTATAGGCCTCGGTGCCGGTGGTCTCGCCGACGGCGGCGGGGGCCTGGGTCGCCGGCTGCACCGCCAGGACGAGGGCTGCGAGCAGCGCGGCCAGGCCGAGCAGGCGGCCGGCCCGGCCGCCCAGCCCGGCCGCCCAGGCGGCAAAGCCGAGCAGGACCAGGGCCGCCAGAATGGCGGCGATGCCCATCGGGCCCGCCTGAATCGCCAGCACCCAGACCAGCCAGGCGCTGGACGCGAACATCGGGAAGGCCAGGGCCTGGCGGAAGCGGATCATCCAGGCGCCGGGGCGGGGCAGGCGATGAACCAGCGCCGGGATCATGGTGATGGCGAGGAAGGGCAAGGCCATGCCGAAGCCCAGCATCAGGAAGACGCCCAGCGCCACCGGCGCCGGCTGGGTGACGGCAAAGCCCAGGGCCGCCCCCATGAAGGGCGCGGTGCAGGGTGTCGCGACCACTGCCGCCAGCAGGCCGGTGGCAAAGGATCCGGCGACGCCGCCCCGGCGCACCAGCCCGTCGCCCAGGCCGCTGATCGCACCGCCGAATTCCACCACGCCGAGGAACAGCAGGCCGATGGCGGCAAAGAGCAGGACCAGGAGGCCGACCACCGGCGGCGACTGAAGCTGGAAGCCCCAGCCCACCGCCTCGCCCGCCCCGCGCAGGACCAGCAGCAGCACCGCCAAGCCGCCGAAGCACGTGAGCACCCCGAGGGTGAACGCGAGGCCATCGCGGCGCAGGCGGCCGCGCGCCCCCGGCGCGCGCTCGTGGCCGGCCAGGGCCAGGGCCTTGATCGACAGCACGGGCAAGACGCAGGGCATGAGGTTGAGGATGATCCCGCCCAGCAAGGCGAACAGCAGCGCCGCACCCAGGCTCGGCAGGGCCGCGGTCGCGGGCGCCAACGGACGGGTCGGCAGGCCGGCAACCGGCGCCGCGCCGGCCGCCGCCAGGGCCGGCGTGAGGTCATAGGCCCGGGTCCAGCCACGGCTGCTCGCGACCAGGACCCCGACCAGCTTGTCCCCCTTGAAACCAGGGTCGAGGGTGACCGTCAGCTTGCGGCCGGCGAAGGGCTGCGGTGCCGCCGCCACCACCGAGCCGTCATAGGGAAAGAACCGGGCGCTCTCGAAGGCCAGGTCATTGTCGAGCGAGAGGGTCACCTGGTCCCCCTGGCGCAGGGCCGAGACCGGGAACGGCGCCGGCAGCGGCAGGGCGGCGCGGGTCTGTTCGAAGGCCAGGGCAACCGTGGAGTCGGGCACGAAGGCCGCGGCGACCGGCACGTCCAGGGCCAGATCGGCCCCTTCCGGAATGCAGATCTCGGCACAGACCAGCCAGTCCGCCCGCGCCTTGACGGCCAGGCTGGTTCCCGCGAAGTCGGCCGGGACCGCAATATCGGTCAGCAGCAGGACGGTGCCCTCATAGCCGTAGTTCATCAGCGGCGGAACCGGGATGGCCTTGGGATAGGGCCACTGGATCGGCCCGGCCGCGACGCCCTCCGGCAAGGTCCAGGCGATCGTCGTGTCCAGGCCGCTATCGCCGGGATTGCGCCAATAGCTGTGCCAGCCCGGGCTCATCGCCAGGCGCAGGGCGATGGTCACCCGGGCGCCGGGCACCGCCCTCCCCTCGGCCAGCAGGGCCGCCGCGACATGGTCTGTGGTCGCGGTCGGGCCCACGGCGGGCGCGGCCACGGCACCCGGCCCCAGCAGGGCACCGAGAAGCAGCAGACAGGGCAGCAGCAGACAGAGCGGCAGCGATCGCATTAGCATCAACCCTTATATAGCCTGCTCTGAGGCGAAGTTATGGCCCGAATGGTGCTGCGCCTGGTTGTTCTGTTCGCCCTCGCCTTGCTCTGGGTTACCGCTGCCCCGGCCGGCGAGCGCCTGGCTCTCGACGATGCGTTGGCCGAGCGGGTGGCGTCGGCCTGCCCCGACTGTGCCGCCCGCGGCGTGATCGCCTGTGGCGACGCCGCGGTCGAAACCGGCCCACGCTATCGCCGCCACGCCTTCCTGGGCAGCCCGGCCCGCGCCTTCCTGCTGTCCTGGCCCATGGCCGCCGCGGAGATGCGCCATCTGGCCGCGACCTTGCCCCGTGCCGCAGCCGAAGCGACCATCGCCGAACGCTTCCGGGCCGCGACCCTGGCGGCGATCGAGGCCGATGGACGGGTGCGGGCGCTCGGGCCGCCGGCCGAGGTGACCGTCCGCTTCCCCGCTGCCCTCCATGCCTGCCTGGCCCAGCCGGCCAAGCCCTGGGGCTGCTGCGTCGGCGATTGCAGCACCGGCGAATGCTGCGAGAAGAGCCTGGGCAGCATCGCGGTCCGGGTTCGCTGGACCGACCAGGAGACAAACGAATCACTGTCCTTCCGCTGGTCGCGCAATGGCGGCTCGATGCTGCTGCGGCACCCGCGGCAAGGCCCGCGGACCGACTATTTCTGCCTGGCCTGGGCGCCGCTCTCCCTGCGTTGAAGCCCGCGGAATATTGTCACAAATATTTTCTTGCACTGGCCGCGCGATGGCCTATATAGCCCCTCAGACGCATCGCACGTGCCCTTGGCCCACGTTGGTACAGCAACGACGTTAGGCGTCCTTTTTGGAATTACCGGGCTTGCCCGGCGACCCGAGAGGGAACCACGATGTTGAACACCAATTCGGTGGAACCGAAGGGCAAGGCGGCCACTGTCGCCACCCTGACCGTCGCCGCTCTGACCGTCACCACCCTGGCCATCGCCAACCCGATCATCGCTGCAGTCGGCTGTACCAGGCCGCTGTCGAGTATGCGGGCGCCGGACTGACTTCCGGCACCCGGCCCCAACGGGCCGACCCCCCACTATCACATTGACCATTTGTTCAGCGCTGCTCCCTGTTTGCCAGGGGCAGCCAGGGGTTCCATCGATGACCGAGAAGATCGAGCGCTTTCTGGCCGAACGCCAACCCGCCACCCCCTGCCTGGTGGTCGACCTGGACGTGATCGAGCAGAATTACCGCAGCCTCCACCACCTGCTGCCGTTGGCCAAGCTGTTCTATGCGGTGAAGGCCAATCCGATGCCGGAAGTGGTGCGCCGTCTGGTCGGCCTGGGCTCCTATTTCGACACCGCCAGCCGCGGCGAGATCGAACTGGTGCTGAAGCAGGGCGCCGATCCGGCCAAGGTCTCCTACGGCAACACCATCAAGAAGGAAGTCGATATCGCGACGGCCCATGCCCTGGGCGTTCGCCTGTTCGCCTTCGATTCCGAGTGCGAGCTGGAGAAGCTGGCCCGCGCCGCGCCCGGTGCCCGGGTGTTCTGCCGCGTCCTGGTCGAGTGCGAAGGCGCCGAATGGCCGCTGTCGCGCAAGTTCGGCTGCGCCCCCGAGATGGCCGCCGACCTGCTGGTGCGGGCCAAGGTCCTGGGCCTCGACCCCTACGGCCTGTCGTTCCATGTCGGCTCGCAGCAGACCGACCTGGGCCAGTGGGACAAGGCCCTGGCCGGCGTCTCGCGCCTGTTCTCGATCCTGCGCGAGCGCGACGTGGAACTGCGCATGGTCAATCTGGGCGGCGGCTTCCCGGCGCGCTACCGGGCCGAGGTGCCGCCGCTCGAGGCCTATGCCGACGCGGTCATGAATGCCCTGACCCGGCATTTC
>JAJFJE010000223.1 GCA_021774355.1 Alphaproteobacteria bacterium | reverse complement strand
GGCCCCAGGGTCAGAACAGCTAGCAGCAAAAGGCGACGAACCATAGGGTCGGTGGTCATGGCCGGCCTCACCCCCGTGCAATTGTCGTTGCCCCTCTAACGTTGGTACCGTCGCCCACCGCCGTCAAGCCAGACAGGACGGATTTCCGGGGCGACATTCAGCTTCGCGTCCACCAAAGATCGAAAGGGAGATCGCAACAATGGACATGTCAGGGGAATATCGGATTCCCGCCCCACGCGAGGTCGTCTGGAAGGCGTTGAACGATCCCGACGTCCTTCGCCGCTCGATCCCGGGCTGTGAGGAGGTGGTCGCCAAGTCGGCCGACGAACTCGAAGCGACGGTTTCGGCCGCCGTTGGCCCGGTTAAGGCGCGCTTCAAGGGCAAGGTCAAGTTGATGGACCTGAACCCCCCGGTCAGCTATCGCCTGGTCGGCGAAGGCAGCGGCGGGCCGGCAGGCTTTGCCAAGGGCGAGGCCGCGGTCCGCCTGGCCCAGGACGGCGACTTCACGGTGCTGAGCTTCGACGCCAAGGCGCAGATCGGCGGCAAGCTGGCCCAGATCGGCTCGCGCCTGATCGATGGCACCGCCCGCAAGATGGCCGACGAGTTCTTCAGCCGGTTCTGCGAGATCGCGGCGGGCGCCCGGGCCGCAGAGGTCCAGGCGGTCAAACCGGCGGCCGCCGCAGCGGCGGCTGGTGGCGGCGGAGGCCTGTCGCCCCTGGTCTGGGTCGGCGGTCTGATCGTCGCCGGCCTGGTCGTCCTCGGCCTGTTGCTTGCCTATGGCTGAGCCGTACCGCTAGACGCAGGGCAGCCATGCCGTCGCAAGACAGCACGGCTTGCCCTTGACCCGACCCCTGGGGCCGACCAACACTGCCGATCCAAGAACGCGATCACCGTCCGAACGACCGCTCGATCTGACATGAACGAACGGCCTTTCTGCATAAATGACGGGCCTGCGTATCGGGTTGCAGATCAGGGGAGGATCAAATGTCACAAACCGTCTCGCTCACCGTGAACGGCAAGGCCGTTACCGCCACGGTCGAGGAGCGTACCTTGCTGGTCCAGCTGCTCCGCGAGCAGCTGGGCCTGACCGGTACCCATGTCGGCTGCGACACCAGCCAGTGCGGCGCCTGCGTCGTTCATGTCGGCGGTCGCTCGGTCAAGTCCTGCACAATGCTGGCGGTCCAGGCGGCCGGCCAGGACGTTGCGACCATTGAAGGCCTGGCCAAGGACGGCCAGTTGCACCCCATGCAGGCCGCCTTCCGCGAACATCATGGCCTGCAGTGCGGCTATTGCACCCCCGGCATGGTGATGAGTGCCATCGACATGGTGAAACGCCACCCGTCTCCTGACGAGGCAACCGTGCGGCACGAGCTGGAAGGCAATATCTGCCGCTGCACCGGCTATCATAACATCGTCAAGGCGGTGATTGCCGGCGCGCAGGCAATGCGCGGCTGATCGGGAGGACCCAGGACATGGCCAACACAGAAGGCATGGGCGCCTCACCGCGCCGCAAGGAAGATCAGCGTTTCCTGATCGGCAAAGGCCGTTATGTCGACGACATCGACGTGCCGCATCAGGCCTATGGCTATTTCGTTCGGTCGCCCTATGCCCACGCCAAGATTCTGGGCGTCGACATCGCAGCCGCCGCAGCCATGCCCGGGGTGATCCGCATCCTGACCGGGGCGGATGTCGTCGCCGACAAGCTGGGCGGACTGATCTGCGGCTGGATGATCCATTCCAAGGACGGCAGCCCGATGAAGGCGCCGCCCCACCCGATCCTGGCCCACGACAAGGTGCGCTACGCCGGCGACCATGTCGCCCTGGTCGTGGCCGAGACCAAGGCCCAGGCAAAGGACGCCGGGGAAGCGGTGGTGGTCGACTATGAGGAACTGCCGGCGGTCGTCAACCTGGCCACCGCCCAGTCCGCCGGCGCCGCGCAGATCCACAGCGAGGTTCCACGCAACACCTCGTTCGAGTGGGAACTGGGCGACAAGGCCGGCACCGAGGCGGCCCTGGCCAAGTCGGCGCGGGTGATCACGTTCGACCTGATCAACAACCGCCTGGTGCCCAACCCGATGGAGCCACGGGCGGCGCTGGGCGTCTATGACGCCGGCACCGATAGCTTCACCCTCTACACCACCAGCCAGAACCCCCATGTCGCCCGCCTGGTGCTGTCGGCCTTTGTCGGCATCGCCCCCGAGCACAAATTGCGGGTGGTGGCACCGGATGTGGGCGGCGGCTTCGGCTCGAAGATCTTCATCTATGCCGAGGAGACCGCCTGCCTGTGGGCCTCGAAGAAGGTCGGCCGCCCGGTCAAGTGGACCTGCGAACGGGGCGAAGCCTTTCTGTGCGACGCCCATGGCCGCGACCACCGCTCCCATGCCGAACTGGGAATGGACGAGAATGGCCGTTTCACCGCCCTGAAGGTCAAGACGGTTGCCAATATGGGCGCCTATCTCTCGACCTTCGCCTCGGCCGTGCCGACCTATCTCTCCGTCCCCCTGCTGGCCGGCCAGTACGCCACGCCGGTGATCTATGCCGAGGTCGATGCGGTGTTCACCAACACCGCGCCGGTCGACGCCTATCGCGGCGCCGGGCGCCCGGAGGCGACCTTCCTTCTGGAACGCATCGTCGATATCGCCGCCGACGAAACCGGCATCGACCCGGCGGAATTGCGCCGGCGCAATTTCATCACCACCTTCCCCTACCAGACCCCGGTCGCCCTGCAATATGACGTAGGTGATTACAACGCGTCGATGGACAAGGCCCTGGAGATTGCCGATTATGCAGGCTTCCCGGCCCGCAAGGCCGAAGCGGCCAAGCGCGGCAAGCTGCGCGGCATCGGCCTCTCGGCCTATATCGAGGCGTGCGGCGTCGCCCCGTCCAAGCTGGCCGGCCAATTAGGCGCCGGGGTCGGCCTTTACGAATCGGCCCAGGTCCGCTTCAACCCGACCGGCAATGTCCAGGTCTTCACCGGCTGCCACAGCCACGGCCAGGGCCACGAGACGACCTACGCCCAGATCATTTCCGAGGTCCTGGGGGTGCCGATCGACGCGGTCGAGGTGGTCCACGGCGACACCTCGTCGGTGCAGTTCGGCATGGGCACCTATGGCTCGCGCTCGGGCTCGGTCGGCGGCTCGGCGGCGCGCAAGGCCGCAGAAAAGATCGTCGAGAAAGCCAAGAAGATCGTCGCCTTCCGCTTTGAATGCGCGGCCGGCGATATCGAGTTCGACGACGGTGTCTTTACCGTCGCCGGCACCGACAAGAAGATGTCGATCCAGGAAGTGGCCTTCGCCGCCTATGTGCCGCACAACTACCCGCTCGACGAGTTGGAGCCCGGCCTGAACGAGAGCGCATTCTACGATCCGCTCAACTTCACCTATCCCGCCGGTACCCATATTTGCGAGCTGGAGGTCGATCCCGACACCGGCGTCACGACCATCGTCAACTGGACAGCGGTCGACGATTTCGGCCGGCTGATCAACCCGATGATCGTCCACGGCCAGGTCCATGGCGGCATCGCCCAGGGCATCGGCCAGGCCCTGCTCGAGGGCTGCATCTATGACGAGGAAAGCGGCCAGTTGCTGACCGGCTCGTTCATGGACTACTGCATGCCGCGCGCCGACGACCTGCCCAGCTACAAGGTCGACTTTACCGAGACCGCCTGCAGCCACAACCCCCTCGGTGTCAAGGGCTGCGGCGAGGCCGGCGCCATTGCCTCGCCGCCGGCGGTGATCAACGCCTTGTGCGACGCCATCGGTTGCCGCGACATCACGATGCCGGCCACGCCCGAGAAGGTGTGGCGGGCAGTTCAGGCCAAGCGCCGCCCGCTGGCGGCCGAATAAGGGGGACGGACCATGTACGCGTTCAACTATCACCGCCCCGCCAGCGTCGCCGACGCCGCAGCCCTGGTGGCCGCCCATGACGACGCCAAGATCGTCTCCGGCGGCATGACCTTGATCCCGACCCTGAAGCAGCGCCTGGCCGCGCCCAGCGACCTGGTCGATCTGGGCGGCATCGACGACCTGGTCGGTATCACCCTCGATGGCCGCACCCTGACCATCGGCGCCATGACCCGCCATGCCGATGTCGCGACCTCGGCCGACGTCAAGGGGGCGATCCCGGCCCTGGCCGGGCTGGCGGCCAATATCGGCGATGCCCAGGTGCGCAACCGGGGCACCATCGGCGGTTCGCTGGCCAACAGCGACCCCGCCGCCGACTATCCCGCGGCGGTGCTGGCCCTGGGGGCGACGATCATCACCTCGCAGCGGGAAATTGCCGGCGACGTCTATTTCCAGGGGTTGTTCGAGACCGCCCTGACCGCCGGCGAGATCATCACCGCCGTGCGCTTCCCGATCCCTGAAAAGGCCGCCTACGCGAAGTTCCCCAACCCGGCATCGCGCTATGCC
>JAJFJE010000222.1 GCA_021774355.1 Alphaproteobacteria bacterium | reverse complement strand
CCGCCAGCCTGCCGTCCACCGCACAAATTTTGCAATTATTTCCTTATTTATCAATAAGATACTCTTTTTTCCGATGGGCTGTGAGAGCGGGTCTTGCGGCGTCGGCCAGGTCGGCTGTGCGCCACCGGCGTTCGCATAACGAGCCATAGCGCACCGCCACCCCATGGTCGAACGTCGAGCGTGGCGTCCGGGTACCTGACAGTCGGCAATCCGCTTATGGCCGGACACCATCACAGGGCTCCCGCGATATCTGTACGCGCGAAATCCTCACCCACATAGAGCAAGCGACACCCATGCTCCTTGGCGACTTCATAGGCGAAGCAGTCCCCGAAAGTCAGGGCCGCCGGATGCCTGCCCTTGCCCCAGCTTTCGTAAGCATGGGCGATGCGCCGCGCCGATGCCGGCGTCACGCTGACGACCTCGAAGCCGAGCCCTTCGATGAGGCGCCCCATCTCCTCGCCGACATGTCGCCGAGCGGCGACAATCAACGCCTCTGCCACCGTGCCCGCGGAGATCAGGAGATCGCCATCGGCCTCCAATGCTGCGACGCAGGCATCCGCGGCCGGTTCATTGAGCACGATCGCCATCAGAGCCGACGTATCGACCGCCATCATTCGGGCAGGCCGCCATCGCCATAGAGGAAATCCTGGCTGCGCGCCGCGCTTGGCCCGGCGGCCGCCTTGGCGGCGGCGGATGCCCGCACAGCTTCGAGCAGCGCCCGACGGGATTTCCGGTCCGTCGCCGCCTTGATCGGCACCAGCCGCACGGCAGCGTGGCCGTGCCGTGTCAAGATGACGTCATCCCCCGCCTCGGCTCGCCGAACGAGCTCGGTCAACTGCCCCTTAGCTTCTGTCACAGACACGTACATCGCCACTCCAATATGGACCATATAGTGGTCCAGTTCGCCCTTATATTTAGACCGGTTGATCGTCCGCAACAATGACCACGGTGATGACCGATCGCTGCCTGCCCCGCGGCGTTCGGTCTGCACGGTCGCCGCAAGCTGCCTTCAGCGCGCCGCGCTTGAACGCCCGCCACCGCTTGCCGGCGGAACGTCCGATGACGCCCATGCGTTTCGTTGTGGCGGCGCGTCGCCGAAGCCGGCGGCAAAGCGCCTTGACGGCGTGGATAATCGGGCTGAAATCACCCTCAAAAGCGAAAGGACGCGCGATGGACGTTGCCAAGAACACGATCTGCCTGTGGTACGACAAGGATGCTGAGGCCGCGGCCCGTTTCTACACCGCGACTTTTCCGAACAGTTCCATGGGTGCCATCTGCCGTGCGCCGAGTGATTACCCGTCCGGCGCGGCGGGCGACGTTCTGACGGTCGCGTTCATTGTCGCCGGCATCCCCTGCCTTGGCCTCAATGGCGGGCCCGCGTTCACCCACAACGAGGCCTTCTCGTTCCAGATCGCCACGGACGATCAGCAGGAGACCGACCGCTACTGGAACGCCATTGTCGACCATGGTGGCCAGGAAAGCGCCTGCGGTTGGTGCAAGGACAAATGGGGCGTGTCCTGGCAAATCACGCCCCGCGTGCTGACCGAGGCGCTGGCCGGCGGCGGCGACGAAGCAAAGCGCGCATTCGTTGCGATGATGGATATGAAGAAAATCGACGTCGCCGCGATCGAGGCGGCGCGGCGCGGCTGACCGGCCAAAGTCGCCCGCGCGGGCATCGTCAGGCGAGGCCGAGTCTGGTTCGGCGTTCGAAGACGCCTAAATTCAACGGGAGCGAGCGCTGGCGGAACGACGCCCATTCCGCCAGCGCAGGACCGGACCGGTGCGCGGGGGCGATGAAACCGCCAGGCACCGCCGGCCGGTCATGGTCTGGCGGCGGCCGTGCCCGAACACTTGGCCAGGCCGTCCGTCATACGCTTGAGCTTATAGTCGAACCACGCCTGGTTGTGTGATACTCAGAATTCCGCCCGGCTGTGACCGTCGGCAACCATGGTCAAGCAGGCCGAATAGACCGGCGTCTCCTTGCCGCCCGAGGCCGCCTTCCCCGCTTCGGCAAGGCCGCCCGCGACCAGTATGCCCACCACCCCGCCGGCCAAACCCAACGGCACGCCACCCCAAGCGCCTTGCGGATGATTTGCGCACGCCACCGTCGTGGTGCCGCCTTCGTCTTTCGCGACGGTCAGTGTTTGATAATGCGCGTCACACTCGTCATCATCGAGAATGTACTGGCGCAGGCAATCCCCAAGCATGGCGGGGTTGCCGGCATATGTCGCGGTGGCGTCGGCCGGCCGCAGCCCGGCGGCACCGCTCATTGAATTGACGCATGCAGCAACCGACAGCGCCGAAAGAATCGACAGTATATACACCCTTCCCGTATACATTTTCTTCATTATCCGCCCCATAATTATAAGAAGAAAATATACCCTTACTTACAGACGATAATGAAACATATTTTATAACTTTTAGCCTGTATTAAGAAGTTTCCTCTAATATTATATATTTCCTTCCAAACGCGAACCAGCAACGGCCGGCGGCCCCTGCGGGGCCTTCGCCTCTTGGCTCGCAGCCACGAGCCTGACGGCGCGCCGGCCCCCGGGGGCCGATGGAGTGCCGGACTGGCCAGCCAGCAGCGACGGGCAGACCTGGTGGACAGCACCGTCATCCGGGCCCGCCACGGCGCTGCCAGGATAAAGGGCGTTCGAAATGTTGCGGCGGGGTTCGTTGGCGACATGGGCGCGGAGCGGCGGGCGCCGCCGCGACGATGGGCCTGCGCGGGGCGATATCCATGCGCTTGCATGGGGCCTTGAACGACCTGCCGGGGGCGTCGATGATGGCCCGGTGAGGCCCGCCATGGACGTTGTTTCAAT
>JAJFJE010000221.1 GCA_021774355.1 Alphaproteobacteria bacterium | reverse complement strand
CGCTCGCGCTATGCCCAGGCCATGCTGGGCGAGGGCGACCAGTTGGAAGTGGTCCATTTCATCGGCGGCGGCAATCACGCCATGCCGCTGGAGGACCCGTTGGTGGTCGCCGGACACCGCTTTTCCTCGCGCCTTCTGGTTGGCACCGGAAAATATAAGGATTTCGCCGAAACCAAGGCGGCGATCGAGGCCTCGGGCGCCGAGATCGTCACGGTCGCGGTCCGGCGGGTCAATCTGGCGACCCCCGGCGCGCCCATGCTGGTCGATTATCTCGATCCCAAGATCTACACCTTCCTGCCCAACACCGCCGGCTGCTTTACCGCGGATGATGCCGTGCGGACCCTGCGCCTGGCCCGCGAGGCCGGCGGCTGGAGCCTGGTCAAGCTTGAGGTTCTGGGCGATTCCAAGACCCTCTACCCGGACATGATGGAAACCCTGAGCGCCGCCGAAGCCCTGGTCGCCGATGGCTTCGAGGTGATGGTCTACTGCTCGGACGACCCGATCATGGCCAAGCGGCTGGAGGATATCGGCTGCGTTGCGGTGATGCCGTTGGCGGCGCCGATCGGGTCGGGCCTGGGCATCCAGAATCCGGTCAATATCCGGCTGATCATCGAGCAGGCCAAGGTGCCGGTGCTGGTCGACGCCGGCGTCGGCACCGCCTCGGACGCTGCCGTGGCCATGGAACTCGGGTGCGACGGGGTGCTGATGAACACGGCCATCGCAGAAGCCCGCGATCCGGTCCGGATGGCCCGGGCGATGAAGGCCGGGGTCGAGGCGGGGCGGCTGGCCTATCTGGCCGGCCGCATGCCCAAGCGGCGCTATGCCGATCCGTCATCGCCCCTGGCAGGGCTGATCTGAGCCCGGTCAAGACCTCATATACGACCCGAGGTGTAGGCGATACCGTTATGATATGACGAATGATTTCCATCATATTTTAGATGGTGACCGCGCACAGATCGGGGTCGGGGCGGTGCTTTTGCGGCGCCGCGCGGCGGGCCTGGACCGGGACCTCCTGGCGGCCGTCGAGGCGGTGGCCGGCCAGGCCGCCTTCCGTCATATGACGACCCCCGGCGGCTTTCAGATGTCGGCGGCGATGACCAATTGCGGCGCCTGGGGCTGGGTCACCGATCGGGCGGGTTACCGCTATGCCGGTGAGGATCCGCTGACCGGGCAGCCCTGGCCGGCGCTGCCGCCGGTGATCGCCGGGTTGGCTGCCGCCGCGGCCGCGGCGGCGGGCTTTCCCGGCTTCCGGCCCGATGCCTGCCTGATCAACCGCTATCGGCCGGGCGACCGCATGGCGTTGCACCAGGATCGGGACGAGGCCGGGTTCGACCACCCCATCGTGTCGGTGTCCCTGGGACTGCCGGTAATATTCCAGTTCGGCGGCCTGAACCGGACCGACCGTCCACGCCGGATCGTCCTCGGCCATGGCGACGTGGTCGTCTGGGGCGGTCCGTCACGGCTCGCCTTTCATGGCGTGTTGCCCCTCAAAGACGGCGACCATCCCGTGCTGGGCCGCTGCCGGATCAACCTGACCCTGCGCCGGGCTCATTGAAACCGCTTGCGCCCGCCGTCACGGGAGTATAGAACAAAACAGGAACATCAAGTGCGGCTAGAAGGCGGGGCGCAGATGGCATACCGGCGTGACATTGATCGGTTCGATCGCCTGATGGGCTGGCTGGCCTGGGCAACGGCCCCGGCGCTGCCGCTGTTCGGGTTGCTGCTGCTGGGCGAGGCGACCGGGCTGGTGCCGGACGAGGCGACCATCGCCTTCGCGACCCTGTCGGCCATTTATGCCGCGGCGCGGGGCTATCTCGGACGCCGCGCGACGGCGGCCTATCCGGCCGCGTCCAGGGTCTCGCTCAGGCTCAGCCATTCGCCTTCGGCGGCGGCCTTGGTACGGGTCAGTTCGACCCGCCGCTGGGTCAGTTCGGCCAACCGGACCTTGTCGTCGTAAAGCGTCGGATCGGCGAGGCTGCGCTCGATCGCCTGCAAGTCCCGGTCGACCTTTCCCAAGGCGGCCTCGATCGCCTTCAACTGCTTGACCAGGGGGGCCCTTTGTTCGCGGGCCCGCGCGGCTTCCCGGCGCTGCTCCCGGCGGTCGCTGGCCGATTGCTCCGATTTGCGCGGGCTCGAGCCGCCACTCAGAACCAGCTTGCGGTAATCATCCATGTCGCCGTCGAACGGCGTCACCGTGCCGCCGGCGACCAGCCACAGCCGGTCCGCGCAGGCCTCGATCAGGTGGCGGTCGTGGCTGATCAGGATGACCGCGCCGGAATAGGCGTTGATGGCCTCGACCAGGGCCTCCCGGGACTGGATGTCCAGGTGGTTGGTCGGCTCGTCGAGGATCAGCAGATTGGGCTTTTCCGTGGCCAGAAGGCAGAACAGCAGGCGCGCCTTTTCGCCGCCGGACAGGCGCTCGACCGGGGTTTCGGCCAGGGTACCACCGAAGCCGAAGCCGCCCAGCCGGGCACGGATTTCGGTTGGTGAGGCTTTCGGCAGCAGGCGGCCGAGATGGACGATCGGCGTGTCCCCCGGGGTGAACTCGTCGGCCTGATGCTGGGCGAAAAAGCCCGGGACCATCTTCGAGGCCTTGCGGACCGCGCCGCCCGAGGGTTTCAGGCGCCCGGCGACCAGCTTGGCAAAGGTCGACTTGCCGTTGCCGTTGGAGCCGAGCAGGGCGATCCGGTCGTCCGGATCGATTCGCAGGTCGAGATTGCGCAGGATCGGCCGGTTCTCGGCATAGCCGACCGCGGCGCCGTCGAGGGTGACCAGCGGCGGATTCAGCTCGTTCGGCTCTGGAAAGCGGAAGCTGACGGTCACTTCGCCGGGCAATTCCGGCAAGGGTTCCAGCTTCTCGATCATTTTCAGGCGCGCCTGGGCCTGCTTTGCCTTGCTGGCCTTGGCCCTGAAGCGGTCGACGAAGCTCTGCAGGTGCTTGCGACGGGTGTCCTGCTTGGTTCGTTCGCCTTCCAGATGGGCGAGCCGTTCCGAGCGGGTGCGCATGAACCGGTCGAAGCCGCCGGCGTAAAGGGTCAACTGGCCGCCATCCAGGTGGAGAATGGCATCGACGGCGCTGTTCAGAAGGTCCCGGTCGTGGCTGACGATGATCAGCGTATGGGGATAGCGGCCGAGGAAGTCCTCCAGCCACAGAGTGCCTTCGAGATCGAGATAGTTGGTCGGTTCGTCCAGCAGCAGGACGTCGGGCTGGGCGAACAGGATCGCCGCCAGGGCGACGCGCATGCGCCAGCCGCCCGAAAAGCTCGACATGGGCTGGGCCTGGGCGGCTTCGTCGAAGCCCAGCCCTGCCAGGATGCGGCCGGCGCGGGCCGGCCCCGCATGGGCGCCGATGGCGTTCAGCCGTTCGTGAATCTCGGCCAGCCGGTTGCCGTCCTGGGCGGTCTCGGCCTCGGTCAGCAAGGCCTCGCGCTCGGTGTCCCCGGCCAGGACGACGGCGAGGGGGGAAATCGGCCCGCTGGGCGCCTCCTGGGCGACCGTGCCGATCCGGGCGCCGCGCTCCAGCCCGATCTCCCCGCCATCGGGGGCCAGTTCGCCCAGCACCAGTTTCAGCAGGGTCGATTTGCCGGCGCCGTTACGGCCGACCAGGCCGACCCGGTGGCCGGCTGGAATGGTGGCGCTGGTGCCGTCCAGCAGGGTCCGGCCGGCAATGCGGTAGGTCAGGCGATCGATGCGCAGCATGGCGCCTTCTAACACGGCCGGACGGGGTCGGAAACCCGCTGCGATGCGCCCGGTGCCGGCGGGCCGCCGGTGGGTTGGGCGGCCGGCGCGTCAGGCCAGGTGGCGCTTGGCGAGGACTGTGGTCGCCTGGTCGGCGGCGGGCTGGTAGAAGTCGCTGAACTCCCCGAAAATTGCCTCCAGCCCGGCATCCGGGAAGTCGTCGGCGACCTCGAAGGCGTCGATCCCGCAGCGCGCCATATAGAGCATCTGGTCGCGCAGCACGTCACCCACCGCCCGGACCTCGCCGCGGTAGCCGAAGCGCCGCCGCAGTTGGGTCGCGTGGCTATAGGCCCGGCCGTCCCGGAAGCTGGGAAATTCGAGGGCG
>JAJFJE010000023.1 GCA_021774355.1 Alphaproteobacteria bacterium | reverse complement strand
AGCATGGCGACCAGCGCCGGCAGGTCCGCACGGATCGCGGGCCGGAAGGTTACGCCGCCGACCGCCTCGCTCACGGCCGCAACAGGCCGACGATGTCGTAAACCTCGCGCAAGATCGGCGCGGCGATCTCGCGGGCATCCTCGGCGCCCTGGTGCAGGATGGCGTCGATCTCGTCGGGATGGTCCATCAGCCGGCGCATCTCGGCGGTGATCGGCCCCATCACGGCGACGGCGACATCGGTCAGCGCACCCTTGAAGGCGGAGAAAGGCGCGCCGCCGAACTCGTCCGCAACCTCGGCCAGCGACTTGTCGGTCAGCGCCGCGTATATGCCCATCAGGTTGTAGGCCTCGGGCCGCGCGGCGCGCTCGTCTTCGCTGGCGGGCGGGGCCACCGGCACCGGCTCGGGGTCGGTCCTGGCCTTGCGGATCTTGCCCGCGATCGTGTCGGCGTCGTCGATCAGGTTGATGCGGCTCATGTCCGACGGGTCGGACTTGGACATCTTCTTGGAGCCGTCGCGCAGGCTCATCACCCGCGTCGCCGCGCCATAGATCAGCGGCTCGGTCAGCGGGAAATAGTCGACGCCATAGTCGGAGTTGAACTTCTGGGCGACGTCGCGGGTCAGCTCCAGGTGCTGCTTCTGATCCTCGCCGACCGGCACGTGGGTCGCCTTGTAGACCAGGATGTCAGCGGCCATCAGCGCGGGATAGGCGTAAAGGCCGAGCGAGGCGTTCTCGCGGTGCTTGCCCGCCTTCTCCTTGAACTGGGTCATTCGGTTCATCCAGCCGACCCGGGCGACGCAGTTGAAAATCCAGGCCAGCTCGGCATGGGCGGCCACTTTCGACTGGTTGAACAGGATCGCGCCGGCGGGGTCGATGCCCGCGGCGATCAGGCTGGCCGCAACCTCCCGGGTCGAGCGGGTGAGATCGGCCGGCTCCTGCCAGACGGTGATGGCGTGGAGATCAACCACGCAATAGAGGCATTCGTGGTCGGCCTGCAATTTTACCCAGTTGCGGATCGCGCCCAGATAATTGCCGAGATGCAGGTTGCCGGTGGGCTGGACACCGGAAAAGACGCGGGGCTTGGACATGGCTCGCTCTCGAGGCTGGACTGCCGGTGCTTATCGCGCGGGACGGCCAGCGGGGTCAACCTCCGCGCCGGCCACCCCGGCGGCGCGGCACCAGCCGCATCAGGTCGGCCGGGGTGATTGCCCCGAGGGCCAGCGCCGCGGCCAGGAAGACGCCGCCGCCGGTGGCCAGCACCGCGATCAGCGTGCCGATCGCGGCCAGGCCGCCGGCGTTCAACACCGGCTCCAGCAGGCGGTTCAGGCCGACCAGGGCGCCGGCCATCAGCAGCACGGCGGGAACCAGCCGGCTCAGGCGCCGGCGCAGCGTCGCGTCGGGGGCAAAATCGCCGCGTCGATAGAGCACGAGGCCCAGCAGTGCGACGTTCAGCCAGGCGGACAGGGCGGTTGCCAGGGCGACGCCGACATGGCCCAGCGGCCAGATCAGGCTGCCGGCCAGGGCGACATTGGTCAGCATGGCAAGCCCGGCGATCTTGACCGGGGTCCGGGTGTCGACCCGGGCGTGGAACCCCGGGGTGAACACCTTGGTCCCGACATAGGCCGGCAGGCCGCTGGCGAAGGCCGCCAGGGCCGCGGCGGTGGCGGCGCCATCCGCCGCGGTGAAGGCGCCGTGCTCGAACATGACGCGGATGATCGGCCCCGGCATGACGATCATCGCCGCCGCCGCCGGAAGGGTCAGGATCAGGGCGCCCTCGAGCGCCCGGTTCATGGTCGTGCGCGCCGCCGCCGCCTCGCCCTGGGCCAGTTGGCGGGACAGCAGGGGCAGCAGGGCGGTCGACATGGCGACCCCGACGACCCCCAGGGGCAACTGGTTCAGCCGGTCGGCATAGAACAGGTAGGACACTGACCCGGCGGGCAGAAGCGAGGACAGGATCATGCCGACAAAGACGTTGATCTGATAGATCCCGGCGCCGATCGTGGCCGGCCCCAGCAGGGCCAGGAAACGCTTGATCGCCGCCTTGTGGCGCGGCCAGTACAGGCGCAGGCCCAGCCCCTGGCCGCCCAGGGCCAGGGCCAGCCAGAGGAATTGCGCGATCCCCGCCAGGCTGACGGCGGCGGCCTGGGCATAGGCCGGGTCGAAATGGCGCGCCGGGCCGATCAGGGCCCCGATCAGCACCAGGTTCAAGACGATCGGGGTGGCGGCCGGGGCGGCGAAACGGTGATTGGCGTTCAGCATCGCCCCCATCAGCGACACCATGCTGATGAACACGAGATAGGGAAAGGTCAGGCGGGTGAGGGCCACGGCAAGGTCGAATTTCGGCGGCTCGTCGACGAAGCCGGGCGCCAGGACATGCATCGCCCAGGGCATCGCCACCATGACCAGGCCGACAAAGCCGAGCAGGGCCAGCAGCAGCACGGTGGCGATTTCCCCGGCGAAGCGGCGCGCCGCCATCGCGCCGTCGGGGTCGGCCAGGGCCCGGGAATAGAGCGGTACGAAAGCCGCGGTGAAGGCCCCCTCGGCGAACAGGGCGCGGAAGAAATTGGGCAGGCGGAAGGCCACGAAAAAGCAGTCAGCCCCCATGCCCGCGCCCAGCACCGCGGCGAACAGGAGGTCGCGGACGAAGCCCAGCGCACGGCTGACCAGGGTCAGGCCGCCAATGGTCGCGACCGAGCGGTACAGCGTCATGGGTCAGCGGGCGGCCGGTGGCGGGGCGGCGGCGCTCCGGCGGGGCTTGGCCGCGGCTCCGGCCGTGGCCGCGGCGGCCTCGGGCTGCAAGATCTCCATCAGCCGCCGATCGATCGCCCGGCGCTTGCCGGCGTGGCGTACCTTGTGACCGATCAGGTCGCTGACGTAGAAGACGTCGACCACGCGGTCGCCATAGGTGGTGATATGGGCGCTGCGGATGGTCAGGTTCAGGGCGAACAGCGCCCGGGTCAGTTCGAACAGCAATCCGGGCCGGTCGCGGCCATTCACTTCGATGACGGTCAGCCGGTCCGAGGCCGCGTTGTCGATCAGGACCCGGGCGCGGTTGCCGATCGACCGGGTCCGCTTGCTCGGCGGCGGCCGGCTGGCCAGCACCTCGCGCGGCTTGACCCGGCCCATCAGGACCTGCTCGATCAGCACGGACAGCTTGGCCAGGCGCTCCTGGCGGTCGAACGGCGTGCCATCGGCGTCCTGGATGGTGAAGACGTCCAGGGCCATGCCGTCCTGGGTGGTGAAGATCTTGGCGTCGACGATCGAGGCGCCGGCCAATGACAGGGCGCCGGTGACCCGGGCGAACAGGCCCGGATGATCGGGGGCATAGAGGGTCAATTCGGTGATCGCGCGGAACCGGTCGATGCGGGTCGACAGGGTCAGCGGCGCCTGGGCGCGGTCGGCATCGCGCATCAGCCGGGCGTGGTAGACCAGGGTATCGGGGTCGGTCGACAGGACGTAGGATTCG
>JAJFJE010000220.1 GCA_021774355.1 Alphaproteobacteria bacterium | reverse complement strand
GCCCGGCCTCGTGCAGCGCCGTGGCGATGGCACCGCTGCGGGCCAGGACCGGCTCGAAATTGCGGTGTTCCAGGGGGCCGACGAAGCAATCGTCGGTCATCAGGCTGAAAAGCGGCTTGCCAGCCATGCGCGTACCTCGATTTGGCGATGGGACCACGGCTGTCCCGGCCGGGCGCGGGGGGCAGCCGATGGTGGGTTTCAGAACACCCCTTCCAGGGGGGCCTGCTGACGGGGCGGATTGCTGAGCGGGGTATCACCGGTGGTCGCCGGCAGCCCCTGGGCCCGGTTGCTGCGCAGCCGCTCCGCCTCCTTGGCGGGATCGAGGGTGATGCCGCTGCGGTCGACCGGCTGAATGCCCAGGATTTCCTGGGCCAGCGGGGTCGAGGTTTCGATCAGCGCCCCTTCTTCCTCGTTCAGCACGGTGCGGATATTGGGATTGACCCGGGTGGCGCCGGCCAGGGCCAGCAATTGCTGCTCGGATTCGCTGGGCGCCCCGGGAATGGCGGTGCCCACCGGGGTGCCGTCCTGGATGCCGCCGGCCACCGATGGGCCGAACAGGGCGACCGAGGCCCGCGACGCCGTATCCGCATCCTGGGGCCGGGCCGCACCCGGGGCCGGCGGCCTGAGGCTGTAGTCCGGCGGCAAGGCCAGGGGCGATTTGGAGACCACGGAGAATTCGTCGGGCGGCCGCTTGGCAATGCCCAGGCTTTCGCGGACCGACGTGGTGCCGCCGCAGCCGGCGAGCAGCAAGGCGGCGCTACAGGCGACAAGGGCCAGGCGGGGACCGTGGGGCGACATGGTCAATTCTCCTTGGTCGCAGCAGGCATCGGGCGTCCGCTGAAAAAGACCGCATCAGCCATGAGGCAGATCACCCCGAATGTAATCGCTGCATCTGCGATATTGAAGGCCCAGAAATGGACCCCCATCAGATGGGCATCGAAGAAATCGGCGACGGCACCATAGATCAGGCGGTCATAGGCGTTGCCCAACGCGCCGCCGATGACCAGACCGAGGCCCGCGGCAAGCAGAGGTGCGGCAGCACGCCACAGCCAGATCGCCAGGCCGAGGGCGACCAGGACCGCAAAGCCGGCCAAGACCAGCCGGCCGGTCGTCTGATCCTGCTGAAACAAGCCAAAACTGACGCCCCGGTTCCACACCATGACAAGGTTGAAGAAACCGGTGACGGTGATCGGGTCCTGGCCGTCCAGGCGATCGATCAGGGCTTCTTTGGACAGGCGGTCGAGCGCCAGCACCAGCAGCATCAGGGCCAAGCCCCACAGACGATAGCGCCGGGGCTCAGCCATGGGTGACCACCGTATGGCAACGATCGCACAGCTCCGGGTGATCGGCATGGCCGCCGACCTCGGGCAGGACCATCCAGCACCGGGCACATTTCGCGCCGGCCGAGGCAACGGCCTCGACCGCGACGGACGGCACCTCGGCCAGGCGGAACGCCCCTTCGGGACCGTCACCGGCGACCAGGTCGAGGCCCGAGGTGATGGCGAGTTCGGCCAGGTCGACCTCCCGGGCCAGCGCCAGCAGGTCGTCGTCGGCAATGTGCACCCGCGGCCGCGCCTGCAGGCTGGAACCGATGCGCTTGTCCCGGCGCTCGACCTCCAGGGCCCCGGTGACCACCCGGCGCAACTCGCGCAGCCGGGCCCAGCGGGCCCCCAGGGCGGGATCGGCCCAGGTCGCCGGCAATTCCGGGAAGAGCCCCAGGTGGATGCTGTCGGTCTCGTCCGGGTAGCGGCTGGTCCAGGCCTCCTCGGCGGTGAAGCACAGGACCGGTGCCAGCCAGGCCGTCAGGCAATGATGCAGCAGGTCGAGGACGGTTCGGGCCGCCCGCCGGCGCAGGCTGGCCGCGCCGTCGCAATAGACCGCGTCCTTGCGCACGTCGAAATAGAAGGCGGACAGGTCGCCGATGCAGAAATCGGTCAGCGCGACGAAGGCGCGGTGGAAGGCATAGGTGCGGTAGCCCGCGCGGATCTCGGCATCGAGTTCGGTCAGGCGGTGCAGGACCCAGCGCTCCAGTTCGGGCATCTGCGCGGCAGGCAGCCGCTCGGCCTCGGAGAAGTCCTTCAGATTGCCCAGGACATAGCGCAGGGTATTGCGAATCTTGCGGTAGATTTCCGCTTTTGCTTTCTGGATATCGCGGTCGATCTTCAGATCTTCGGTGAAGTCCGACGTGGCCACCCACAGGCGCAGAATATCCGCCCCATAGAGCTGGATCACTTCTTCGGGGGCGACCGTGTTGCCCAGGGACTTGGACATTTTGCGGCCCTGGCCGTCGACCACGAAGCCGTGGGTCAGCACGGCCTCGTAGGGCGCCTGGCCGCGGGTGCCACAGGCTTCGAGCAGCGAGGAATGAAACCAGCCCCGGTGCTGGTCAGTGCCTTCGAGATAGAGCGAGGCCGGCCACTGCAGGTCCGGGCGCTCTTCCAGGACGAAGGCGTGGGTCGAGCCCGAATCGAACCAGACGTCGAGAATGTCGCGGACCTGCTCAAAATCGGCCGGGTCGTAGCCGGGGCCGAGAAAGCGCTCCGGCGGGCTGGCGAACCAGGCATCGGCGCCTTCGGCGGCAAAGGCCTCGACGATGCGGGCATTGACCGCCGGATCGCGCAGCAGCGCGCCGGTCTTGCGTGCGACGAACAGGGGGATCGGCACGCCCCAGGCGCGCTGGCGGGAGATCACCCAGTCCGGCCTGTTGGCAACCATGGCATGGATCCGGTTGCGCCCCTGGGCGGGCACCCAGTGCACGGCATCGATGGCCGCCAGGGCCTTGTCGCGCAGCCCGTTGGTCGTCATGGAAATGAACCATTGGGGGGTGGCGCGGAAGATCAGCGGCGCCTTGGAGCGCCAGGAATGGGGGTAGGAATGGACCAGCCGGCCCCGCGCCAGCAGGCCGCCGGCGGTGTCGATGGCGGCGCAGACGGCGGCATTGGCGTCGCCCTCCTTGCCGTCCGGCTTCAGCACCCGCTTGCCGGCGAAGAGCGGAACGTCATCGGCATAGACGCCGTCGGGGCCGACCGTTTCGGGCACCTTGATGCCGTGCCGGCGGCCCAGCTCGAAATCGTCGGCGCCGTGGCCCGGCGCGATATGGACGAAGCCCGTGCCGGTATCCATGGTGACGAACCCGCCGGCCAGCAGCGGCACGTCGAAGTCATAGCCCTGGCCGCGCAGGGGGTGGGCGCAGACGGTTCCGGCAAGGGCGCTGCCGGGCAGCGTCGCCTCGACCGCGTGGCCGGCGATCCCGGCCTCGCCCAGGGCCGTGCCGAGCAAGGCCTCGGCCATTACCAGCTGGTCGCCGACCCGCACCCGGCTGCCCTCGGTCACCGCGGTCACCCGGAAGCGGACATAGTCCGCGTCGGCGGCATAGGCGATAGCCCGGTTGCCGGGCAGGGTCCAGGGCGTGGTCGTCCAGATCACCACCGCGGCACCGTGCAGCGCCGCAGGACCGGACACCACCGGGAAGCGGACCTGCACCGTGGTCGACCGGTGGTCGTGATATTCGACTTCCGCCTCGGCCAGGGCGGTTTCCTCGACCACGGACCACAGGACCGGCTTGGCGCCCCGGTAGAGCCCGCCATTCATCAGGAATTTCAGGCATTCCGCGGCGATCTTGGCCTCGGCTGCATAGGCCATGGTGGTGTAGGGATGGGCCCAGTCGCCGGCCACCCCCAGGCGGCGGAACTCGGCCTTCTGGATGTCAATCCAATGGCTGGCGAAGTCCCGGCATTCCTTGCGGAACTCGGCCACGGGGACGCTGTCCTTCGAGCGGCCCTCGGCACGGTACTTCTCTTCGATCTTCCATTCGATCGGCAGGCCGTGGCAGTCCCAGCCGGGAACATAGCGGCTGTCGCGGCCCATCATCGACTGCGAGCGGTTGATGATGTCCTTCAGGATCTTGTTCAGCGCCGTGCCGATATGGAGGTGGCCATTGGCGTAGGGCGGGCCGTCATGAAGGATGAATGGCGGGCGTCCGGCCGCGCCGGCCCGCAGCCGGCCATAGAGGTCGATGCGCTCCCAACGGGCGAGCAGTTCCGGCTCCTTGCGGGCCAGCCCCGCCTTCATCTCGAAGGAGGTGTCTGGGAGGAAGAGGGTCGCCTTGTAATCGGTGCTCATCGTGGAACGGATCTGACCTGCAGGAAGGGGCGGGCGCGGGGCCGGCCGGGCGCAAAGGTGCGTGGTTTTAACAGGCACCGCCCGGCCCGTCCAGGGCGGGGGGATCAGCCTGCCCGGGTCGCCACCACCATGTAGTTGACGTCCAGGTCGCCGGACAGGTGCCACTGGTCGGTCAACGGGTTGTAGCTTACGCCGTGGCTGCTCGCGAGAGTCAGGCCGGTGGGGCGCAGGGCGGCGGCCAGTTCCGACGGCCGGACGAATTTGTCGTAGCGATGGGTGCCGCGGGGCAGCCAGCGCAGGACATATTCGGCGCCCACGATGGCCAGGGCGAAGGCCTTGAGGGTCCGGTTCAGGGTCGCCGTCACCATCATCCCCCCGGGGCGCACCATGGCGGCGCAGGCCGCCATGAACAGGTCGAGGTCGGCAACGTGCTCGACCACTTCCATGTTCAGCACCAAGTCGAACTGCTCGCCGGCCGCGGCCAGGGCCTCGGCGGTGGTCGCCCGATAGTCGATGGCGAGGCCCGATTGCCCGGCGTGGAGCCTGGCCACCGCGATATTCTTCTCGGCGGCATCGGCGCCGACGATGGTCGCCCCCAGCCGGGCCATGGGTTCGCAGAGCAGGCCGCCGCCGCAGCCGATGTCGAGCAGGCGCAGGCCGCGCAAGGGCGCCGGATCGTCGGCACCACGGCCGAAATGGCGGCACGCCTGGTCGCGGATGAAGGCCAGGCGGACCGGATTGAACTTGTGCAGCGGGCGGAACTTG
>JAJFJE010000219.1 GCA_021774355.1 Alphaproteobacteria bacterium | reverse complement strand
CGGGCTGCTCGAGACCGCGGGCCCGCTGGGCGAGGATCTGTGGCGCGGCCTTGATCGTGCGTTTGTCGCCGGCGTGGTGCAGCGCCTGCCGGCGCCGGTCGCCAGCCCGACACTGCGCGGCCTGGTCCGCCGCCTTCTGGTGACCCAGTCCGAAATACCGGCCGCCCAACCCAACGCCTATGACCTGTTGCAGGCCAAGCTGGACCGCCTCTATGCCGCGGGCGATGCCGGGGACCTGGCGGCCATGGCCGCGATCGCCCCGGTCGGGCAGGGTACCCCGGACAGCCTGCGGGCCCGGCTGCTCGACGGCCTGATCGTTGCCGCCCCGGACACCCGGCTCTGCCCCCTGGCCCGGCAATGGGCCGGGCATGGCGACGACCGGGCCCTGGCGGTCGACGTGGTCTGCCGGGCCCTGGGCGCCGACGCCGAAGGGGCGCGGCTCGGCCTTGCCCTGCTGGCAGAACATAACGCCGTGTCGCCGGCCTTCGGCCTGCTGGTCGGCGCCGCCCTGGGGGCCGACCGGCCCAAGGTCGCGGCGATTCCGGGCGACGATCTGCTGCTGATCTTCCTGGCGACCCGGCTGAACATCGCTTTGTCGCCGGAGACGATGGCGGCGGCGCCCTTGCTGGCGGCGCCGCTGCTGGTTGCCGCCAAGGGGCCGGCCGATCTGCGCGCCCAGGCGATGGAGCGGGCGGCTGCCGCCGGGGTTCTGGACGGCGACACGCTCGCGGGGCTCTACCGCACGATCAGCAGCACCCCGCCGGCGGCCCGCCCGCCCGGTGCCGTGGCGGCCCGCGCGGCGGCCTGGAAGGAGTTCGACGAGGCCTCGGGACCGGCCGTCCGCGCCCAGGCCATGGTTGCCTTCGCCGCCGCCGCCCGGGCGGCTGTGGGGACCGCCGCCGCGGCCGAGACGGTGGCCAACGCGCTGGGTTCGCTCAGCGATGCCGGGCTGCCGCCCGCGCTCGCCGCGCGGCTGGTCCGCCTGGCCCTGGCGGCCGACGACGAGGATGCGGCCATGGCCCAATATGCGCAGTTGCGGCGGCGGCCGACGGCGCCGGACCTGTCCCGGCTGTGGCCCTACGAAGCGGTCTCGCTGAATCCCCTGGGCGGTCTGCCGGAAGGCGCCGCCGACTTCGCCCGCAGCATTGGCACGGCGCCGCCGGCCGCCCGCCAGAAGGCGCTGACCGCCGCCGTCCTGCACGGCCTCGGCCTGCCGGTACCGGCGGCCCTGGACAGCGGGGTCGGCGCGGTCGACCCCTTCGCCCTGCCGAGCGGCCTGGTCGGTCGCCTGGACGATGCCCTGGCCGCCGGGCGCCAGGGCGAGGCGCTGGGGATTGCGGTCGCCATGCTCGGCGCCGGCCCGCTCGGCGAGGTCGATCCGGCGGTTCTCGCCAAGGCCCTGGCGACGCTGAAGGCGATCGGCCTGGACAGCCAGGCACGGCGCCTGGCCGTCGAGGTCCTGCTCGACGCCGGACTGTAATGGCCGGCCGGCCGCGCCGGACCGCCAGCCTGCCCCCGATGGGGGCCGCGCTGATCGAGCGGTTTCTCGAGATGATGGCGGCCGAACGCAACGCCGCCGCCAATACCCTCGACAGCTATCGGCGCGACCTGGCCGACTTTGCCGGTTTTCTGGGCCGGCGGGGCGGCGCGCTGGGGGCCGCCTCGGCCGCGGACGTCACGGCCTATCTGGACGAACTCCAGGCCGCCGGGGCGGCGACCGCCACCGCGGCGCGACGCCTGTCGGCGCTCCGGCAATTCCATCGCTTCGTGCTTAGCGAGGGCGTCCGGGCCGATGATCCCAGCGCCGCCGTCGCCGGGCCGCGGCGGGGCCGGCGGCTGCCGAAATATCTCGACGAGGACCAGGTCGGGGCGCTGCTCGCCGCCGCCGCTGCCGCCGTCCAGGGCGGCGGCGGCACCGCCGCGTTGCGCACCCACGCCCTGCTCGAATGCCTTTACGCCTCGGGCCTGCGGGTCTCCGAACTGGTCGGCCTGCCGCTGGCCGCCCTGGCCCATGATCCGCGCTTCGTGCTGGTCCGGGGCAAGGGCGGGCGCGAGCGCCTGGTGCCGCTCAGCCTGCCGGCGCGGGCGGCGCTCGAAGCCTGGCTGGTCCTTCGGCCGAAGGGGCTGCCCGCGCGCCAGGCGCCATTCGTGTTTCCGGCGGCGACCCGCAGCGGCCATATGACCCGCCAGCATTTCGGCCAGGTGCTGAAGCGCCTGGCCGGGCTGGCCGGGCTCGACCCGGCCGCCGTTTCCCCCCATGTGCTGCGCCACGCCTTTGCCAGCCATCTGCTGGCCCATGGCGCCGATCTCCGGGCGGTGCAGAGCATGCTGGGCCATGCCGACATCGCGACCACGGAAATCTATACCCATGTGCTGGACGAGCGCCTGCGCGCTTTGGTTCAGGGTCATCATCCGCTGGCCCGCAAGCCTCCCCCTGGCGCATGATGGGGTGTCGCGTTGACAAGCGCGGGCCCGCTTTCTAGGGTCCGGCCAAATCTCGCCGCCGGAGGCAGGGGTCCCCATGAGCTTTACCATCATCGAACAGGCGTCAAGCCGCCTCAACCGCTGCGAACTGGCGGTACCGGGCTCGTCCCCCCACATGTTCGAAAAGGCCGCCCGCTCGGCAGCCGACGTGATCTTTCTCGATCTCGAAGATGCCGTGGCCCCGGACGACAAGCCGAAAGCCCGGGAAAACATCATCCAGGCACTCCATGACGTCGACTGGGGCAGCAAGACCATCTCGGTGCGCATCAACGGCCTCGATACCCACTATGCCTATCGGGATCTGGTCGATGTGGTCGAGCGGGGCGGCGAACGCCTGGACCTGATCATGATCCCCAAGGTCGGGACCGCCGCCGACGTCTATGCCGTCGACATGCTGGTCACCCAGATCGAGACCGCGGTCGGGCGCAAGAAGCGGCTCGGCTTCGAGCACATCATCGAGACCGCCCTGGGGATGCAGAATGTCGGGGCCATTGCCGCGGCCTCCAAGCGCAACGAGTCGCTGCATTTCGGGGTCGCCGACTATGCCGCCTCGACCCGCGCGCGGACCACCCAGATCGGCGGGCCCAACGCCGATTATGCCGTGCTCACCGATCCCGACGAGGCCGGCGCCAGGGTCCGCCACTGGGGTGACATGTGGCATTACGCGATCAACCGGCTGGTGGTCGCGGCCCGGGCCAACGGGCTGCGGCCGATCGACGGGCCGTTCGGCGATTTCTCGGATGCCGACGGCTATCAGGCCCAGGCGGCGCGCTCGGCGGTGCTCGGCTGCGAAGGCAAATGGGCGATCCATCCCAAGCAGATCGCCGTGGCCAATGCGGTGTTCACGCCGCCCGAAAAGGAAGTCGCCAAGGCGCGCCGCATCATTGCGGCGATGGAACAGGCCCAGGCCGAGGGCAAGGGCGCGGTCTCCCTGGACGGCCGGCTGATCGATATCGCTTCGGTACGGCAGGCCGAGGCGCTGGTTGCCCAGGCGGACCTGATCGCCGCGCCCGCCGGGCGTTGAGAGGAACGGGTCAAAAGCAGATGGTGTCGTTTCTCGATTTTGAAAAGCCGATCGCTGAACTTGAAGCCAAGGTCAAGGAGTTGCGGGCGATGCCCGGTGCTGCCGGGGCGTCGATCGACGACGAACTGGCGCGGCTGGAAGGCAAGACCGATCTTTTGCTGCGACAGACCTATGCCCGGCTGACGCCGTGGCAGAAGACGTTGGTGGCGCGACACCAGAACCGGCCGCGTTTCGGCGATTATGTCGCCCAGCTGGTGACCGATTTCGTGCCGCTGTCCGGCGACCGGGCCTTTGCCGACGACCAGGCGATCCTGGGTGGCATGGGGCGCCTGAAAGGCCGCCCGGTGATGATCATCGGGCACGAGAAAGGCAATGATACCGCCAGCCGGATCCGCCATAATTTCGGCATGGCCAAGCCCGAGGGCTACCGCAAGGCGATGCGCCTGATGGCGCTGGCCGACCGTTTCCAACTGCCGGTGATCACCCTGATCGATACGCCGGGCGCCTATCCCGGGGTCGATGCCGAGGCCCGCGGGCAGTCGGAAGCCATTGCCCGGTCGACCGAGACCTGTCTGCGCCTGGGCGTGCCCCTGGTTGCCGTCATCGTCGGCGAAGGCGGCTCGGGCGGGGCCGTGGCGCTCGCCGCCGGCAACCGGGTGATGATGCTGGAGCACGCCGTCTATTCGGTGATCTCGCCGGAAGGCTGCGCCTCGATCCTGTGGCAGACGGCGGAAAAGGCCCAGGATGCGGCGGCGGCACTGAAACTGACTGCCCAGGACCTGATCAAGCTGGGCGTGATCGACCAGGTGATTCCCGAGCCGATGGGCGGCGCCCAGCGGGATCCCAAGGCCGCCATTGCCTCGGTCGGCTATGCCGTGTCGAGCGCGCTGGACGAATTGGCCGGGCAGGGTGCCGCCGCGCTGCGGGCCGGCCGGCGCCAGAAATTCCTCGATATCGGCCGCCTGCCCCTGACCGCCTAGGCGCCGGCCGGGTAAATTCCACGTCATTGGCGTTATTGATTGAAAAGAACACATTGGATGCGTATGTTGAAAAATAATACGGCGATTTGATGCGCGAATTTCCCTGAAAGCCAAGCGATGAGCAATCTCCACAAGGCACGGGTGCTGACGGTCCATCATTGGACGGACACGCTGTTCAGCTTCACGGCCACCCGGGACCCGGGATTCCGCTTCGAGAACGGCCAGTTCACCATGATCGGGCTGGACGTGGCGGGGCGTCCGCTGCTGCGCGCCTACAGCATGGTCAGCGCCAATTACGAGGACAATCTCGAGTTTCTGTCGATCAAGGTGCCCGATGGGCCGCTGACCTCACGGCTGCAGCACATCCGCGAGGGCGACGAGGTCTATATCGGACGCAAGGCGACCGGCACCCTGGTGCTGGACAATCTGCGGCCGGGCCGCACCCTCTACCTGCTGGCGACGGGGACCGGTCTTGCCCCCTTCATGAGCCTGATCAAGGACCCGGAGGTCTATCAGCGCTTCGAAAAGGTGGTACTGGTTCATTGCTGCCGTTTCGTGCGCGAGCTTGCCTACCGGGACTTCCTCACCGACCACCTGCCGAACAACGAATATTTCGGCGACGATGTGCGCTCGAAGCTGGTCTATTACCCCAGCGTCACCCGCGAGGTGTTCGAACGGAACGGCCGGATCACCCAACTGATCGAAAGCGGCAAGCTGTTCGAGGATCTGGGCGTTGCCCCGCTCTCGGTCGCCGACGACCGGCTGATGCTGTGCGGCAGCCCGGCCATGCTGGGCGATACCCGCGCCCTGCTCGCGGCCCGCGGCTTTGCCGAGGGCAGCTCTTCGGAGCCGGGCCATTACGTCATCGAAAAGGCCTTCGTCGAGCACTGAGGACCTGTTTGGAAATGGCCCATTGTCGTCATCCCGGACGCCGCACAGCGGCGATCCGGGATCTTCGGCCCCGCATTTTCGATGGTTCCGCATCACAAGATCCCGGCTCAAGGCCGGGATGACGAGTTTTCGAACAGACCCTGAGGACCCGGGCGCCCGGGTCAGTCGCCGCAGACGAAGCAGGTCACGCCGCTCGGGAACAGCTTCGATTCGGCGCTGAGATTGGCGCGGATCTGGGCCCCGGCCTCATAGGCGCCGCCGGCGAAAATCGCCTCGAAGCGGCGCTGCTCCGAGCGCCCGTCGGGGGTGCTCAGGTGCAGGGTATAGCCGACATGGCTGCAGCGCGGCGTGGTCGAGGCGATCGACAGGGTGTAGGCGATGTCCGCCCCGATATCATCCTTGCGCCGGCCGACATCGGTCACGCTGACCGTCGCGACGCAACTTGCCTGGGGAATGGCGCATTCGCAGGGCCGCTGCGGGCTGGCCGTGGTCGGCACCGAAAAGGGCGACGGCGCCGGTGGCTGGACATAGGCCCGGTCCTCCGGGTTTTTCGGCAGGACCCTGGTGTCCGGCATCAGAGGCTGGGCCTGAACCTGGGCCGGCGGCGAAACCGGCTGGGCCGGCGCCATGCTGGCCGTGCCGATCATCGCGGCGGTGAGAATCGGGCCGATGAGCAGTGCCGCACGCATGTTCTGTCCCTCCGTGGACCATGAAGGCGCGACAGACTAGCAAGAAAGATGGTTAAGACCAACGGCTTCACCGCGCGACGGGGACCTTGTCGTCATGCTGGCGCAGGCTGGCCTCGGCCAGGCCGAAATAGTCGCGGGCCAGGGGCAGGGTGTCCTGCCGGCGGGCGATCTGCATCTGGAACACCATGTGCTTGCCGTAGCGGAAGCTGAACTCGCTGAGGATCAGATAGAATTCCCACATGCGGCAGAAGCGCTCGTCGAACAGCGCGGCTGCGTCGGCCCGGCGGGCCTGGAAGCGGGCGTCCCAGGCCTTCAGGGTCTCGGCATAGTGCAGCCGCCAGATCTCGATATCGGTCACCCACAGGCCCGACTGCTCGACCGCGGCCAGGGCTTCGGACAGGGCCGGGGAATAGCCGCCGGGAAAGATATATTTGCGCACCCAGGCGCCGGTGATGCCCGGCCCGCCCTTGCGCCCGATGGAATGAAGCAAAGCAACCCCGTCAGGCGTCAGCAACGCCCCGACCTTGTCGAAGAAGGCGCGGTACTGGCCCAGGCCGACATGTTCGAACATGCCGATCGAGACGATGCGGTCGAACGGCCCGGCGACCTCCCGGTAGTCCTGCAGCAGGAAGCGCACCCGGCCGTCGAGGCCGCGCTGGCGGGCGCGTTGTTCCGCCAGGGCCTTCTGTTCGGTCGACAGGGTAACGCCCACCACCTCGACATCGGCATGGGCGGCCAGGTAGAGCGCCATGCCGCCCCAGCCGCAGCCGATATCCAGGACCCGCTGTCCGGGCCGCAGGTCGAGCTTTGCGGCGATGTGGCGCAGCTTGTTCTGCTGGGCGGTTTCCAGGCTGTCCTCGGGGCCCAGGAAATAGCCGCAGGAATAGTTCAGGTCGTCATCGAGGAACAGCCGGTAGAGGTCGTTCGACAGGTCGTAATGATGGGCGACATTGGCCCGCGAGCGGGCCAGGCCGTTGCGCTGGTGCAGGCCGCGCAGGCGCTTGAGGGTGGCGCGCAGCAGCTTCTGCACCGGGTGGCTGCGCAGCCGGGTGCGGTTGAGCGCAAACAGGGTCAGGAGGTCGCGGACGGTGCCCTCCTCGATCACCAGGGTGCCGTCCATATAGGCCTCGCCGGCGCGCAGTTCCGGGTTGAGGAACAGGCTGCGGTAGAGCCGGGGATCGGTCAGGCGCAGGGTGACCCGCGGGCCGTCGGCGCCGTGATGGCGATGAACCCCGCCCGCGGCGTCGATCAGGGTCAAGGTGCCGACCTGGACGAAGCGGCTCATCATCGAATTCAACAGCTTCATCGAACCACCTTCTGCCTCCGCATCCCCGTCTTGGTCGCATGGCCGTGGCCGCCCGGGCAACCCCCGCAATCCCACCGTGGCGATTTTGACTCTTTCCCCCCGGACGGCCAGATCGGATGATGGCGCGGATGCCGGACAGCCCCGCCGCCAGAGCGGGAACCGGCGATCACGGGGGAGGGCACAGCGGCCATGTCGGTCAATTACCCCATTATTTCGGTCACCGGCTCGGCGGGGGCGGGCACGACGTCGGTCCGCGCCACCTTCGAGCAGATCTTCCGGCGGGAGAAGATCGTCGCCGCAATGGTCGAGGGCGATGCCTTTCATCGCTATGACCGGGCGGGCATGGCTCAGGCCATGGCCGACGCGGCGGCCCAAGGCGATGCCCATTTCAGCCATTTCGGCCCCCAGGCCAATCTGCTGGCCGAGTTGGAGGCGCTGTTCGCCGCCTATGGCGCCAGCGGCACGGGCCGCACCCGCCACTATGTTCACGACGCCCGCGCGGCCGAGCGTTACGGCGCGCTGCCGGGCAGCTTCACCCTGTGGGAGGCCCTGCCCGAAGGCAGCGACCTGCTGTTCTACGAGGGGCTGCACGGCGCCCTGGTCGGCGACGGCATCGACATTGCCCGCCATGCCGACATGAAGATCGGCGTGGTCCCGGTGATCAATCTGGAATGGATTCAGAAGATCCATCGCGACCGGGCGGCGCGGGGCTATTCGACCGAGGCGGTGACCGACACCATCCTGCGGCGCATGCCCGACTATGTGAACTACATCTGCCCGCAATTCATCCAGACCGACGTCAACTTCCAGCGCATTCCAACGGTCGACACCTCCGATCCCTTCGTCGCCCGCTGGATCCCGACGGCCGACGAGTCGATGGTGGTGATCCGCTTCCGCAACCCGCGGGGCATCGACTTCCCCTATCTGACGGCGATGCTGCACAACAGCTTCATGTCGCGGCCCAATTCGATCGTCATTCCGGGCGGCAAGCTGGACCTTGCCATGCAACTGATCCTGACGCCGATGATCCTGCAACTGGTCGAACGCCGGCGCCGGGCGGCCTGATCGCCCGCCGGTCCCCGCGCGGCGGGCCATGGCGCCTTGAATGCCGCGCGGCACATCGCTAGGGTGCC